>DATFRM010000122.1:0-6347 GCA_035263265.1 Actinomycetes bacterium | reverse complement strand
CGCAGCTTGTTCTCCGGTAGCGGACCCAGATCGCGCAGCGTGATCAGCGGCGCAACCGTGGCCGCGCCGAGCGCGCCGGCCAAACTGCCGCCGATCAAAAACGGCCTGCGGCCGAGGATGCTCTCTGAAGATCCTTCCTTGACCGCGGCCGCGGCGTACTCCCGATCGGCGTCGGGCGAGCGCAGCGAATGCCGTTCCTCGACGATCTCCGGACTGGTCATGAGCTTGCGCGACCAGTGGATGACACCGGCGCCGATCAGCAGTAGCGACAATCCCAGGCACAGACCGAACGCGAGGTTCTGTGCCCCGACATCACCGAGCAGCGGCAGCGAGACGAACGCGTCCGTGTCGATCGCCACGTACGCCACAACGAAGCCGATCGCGGCCAGCGTGCTCAGGCCGAACATGGTCGCAACCTGCCGCTCGGCTCGCCGCCTGGCCTTGGCGTCGACGTCGGTGCGCCGCGGTTCGTGCGGGGGCCGACCGGGATCGGCGAACGGGTCGTCGGTCACCCGCGCCGCGTGCCGGCCGGTCGGCGCCTCGCTGACCTCGACCGCGTGCCCGGGCGAGCCGTCCGGCCGGTCAGGGCCGTGGCCGTTGCCATCCGTGCCGTACGTGCTCATGTGGCCTTAGCCCCGATCCACACAGCGGCGCCGACCAGGGCGCCGATCCCGACGATCCATACGACGATGCCCTCGGAGACCGGCCCGACCCGGCCGAGCCCGTGGCCGCCCGGGTTGCCCTCCTCGGTGATGTGGGTGACGAAGGCGATGATCGAGCGCTTCTCCTCCGGGGTGAGCGTCGAATCGCTGAACACCGGCATCGACTGCGGGCCGGTCAGCATCGCCTCGTAGATGTACTTGGGATCCACGCCGGACAGCGTCGCCGCGTACTTGCCCCGGGACAGCGCTCCGCCCGCACCGGCGAAGTTGTGGCATGAAGCACAGTTGGTGCGGAACAGGTCGCCGCCCTGGGCCAGGTCTCCACTGGCCGGGTCGTACACCGGTGGCTCCGGCACGGCTGGGCCCGGCCCGAGTGAGGCGATGTAGGCGGCCAGCTGGTCGATCTGCGCCTGGGTGAACCGCGGCCTGGTCTGCGGGATCTGCTGGTACTCCACGGTCGCGGGCATCCGGCCGGTCGCGACCTGGAAGTCCACCGCGGCCGCGCCCACGCCGACAAGGGTCGGGCCGTCGGTGGTGCCCTCGGCGTTCAGTCCGTGGCAGGAGGAGCAGCTGTTGAGGTACAGCTGGCGACCCTCCTGGATGGCCAGAGACTGGGACGAAGCGGCCTGAGCCGGCGGCCCGGAGCTGAAGACTGCGTAGAGCCCCCCGGTGGACGTGAGCGCGATCAAAAGCAGGGCGGCCAGAGCCAGCGGGTGGCGGCGCCGAGCGGACAGCGATTTCACGTCACGACCCCTACAGGAGTGGAAGCAAGTAGATGGCCGAGAACAAGCCGACCCACACGACGTCGACGAAGTGCCAGTAGTAGGACACGACGATCGCCGTGGTGGCCTGTTCCTCGGTGAAGCGCCTGGTGTAGTAGATCCGCCCGAGCACCAGCAGGAACGCCAGCAAACCGCCGCTGACGTGCAGCGCGTGGAACCCGGTGGTCAGGTAGAACGCGGTGCCGAACGAGCTGGCCGAGATCGTGGTGCCCTCGTTGACCAGCGCGGTGTACTCGGTGACCTGGCCGGCGACGAAGAACGCTCCCATCAGGAACGTGAGCACGAACCACTCGTGCAGGCCCCACTGGCCGACCCTGGTCAGCCGGCCCCGCCGGTGCGTCTGGCCGCGCTCCGCCGCGAACACGCCGAGCTGGCAGGTCAGCGAGGACAGGATCAGGACCAGCGTGTTCACCGCCGCGAACGGGAGGTTCAGATGGACCGAGTCGGGCGGCCAGTTGTCCGCGCCCGCCACGGACCGCAGCGTGAAGAAGATGGCGAACAGGGCGGCGAAGAACATCAGCTCCGAGGAGAGCCAGACGATGGTCCCCACGCTGACCATGTTCGGCCGGCCGGCCGTTTGGACGGCGTGCCTGTCGGCCGCGGTAGCAGTCACCACGCGCGCCATTATGTCGGTAGCCGTGGCGGTCGTGCAGCGTACCCCCGGTTCATTGTTGCGGTGTCGTCCCGACGGCCGCCGTTCACCGGTGACGTAGGCTGCCCGCGTGAGTGCGTGGACCGCGGCCGCGGGGCTGGGTGCGCACGCGACGTCCGGGCATCAGCCGCCGCCGTTGACCCCGCTTCGACTGCTCTCCGAGTGGGTGTTCGAGCCGGTGCCGGCGATCCTGATCGCGGTGACCGCCGGCCTGTACGTGTATGGCGTGCACCGGCTGCGGGCGCGCGGCGACCAGTGGTCCCGCTGGCGCACGTTCTGCTTCGTCGGGCTGGGCCTGGGTGCCGCGGTGCTGGCCACTCAGTCGGCGCTGGCCGCCTACGACACGGTCCTGATCAGCGTGCACATGGTCCAGCACATGCTGCTCAACATGGTGGTGCCGATCTTCCTCGCGCTCGGCGCCCCGATCACGCTCGCACTGCGGACGCTGCCACGGACCGGCCGGCGCCGGCTGCTCGGTGTGCTGCACAGCCGGATCGCCAGGGTGCTGACCTTCCCGCTGGTAGCTGGGGCGATCTTCATCGCCAACCCGTTCATCCTCTATTTCTCCGGCCTGTACGAGGCCACGCTGCGCCACCCGGTCCTGCATGACCTCAACCACCTGCACTTCGTGGTGATCGGCTGCCTGTGGTTCTGGCCGCTGATCGGGCTCGACCCGATGCCGTACCGGGCGCCCTACCCGTTGCGGATGCTGGGCGTGTTCGTCACGCTGCCGTTCCACGCGTTCGTCGGCGTGGCGATCATGAGCGCCACCTCGGTGCTGGCCGCGGACTGGTACCTGGCGCTGAACCGCGACTGGGGGCCGGGTTTGCTCAACGACCAGCAAGCTGCCGGCGGCATCCTGTGGGCCACCGGAGATCTGGTCGGCCTGATCGTGTTCACCGTGCTGTTCTTCCAGTGGGCCAGCGCATCGGAGCGGGAGGCACAGCGCGAGGATCGGCGGCTCGACCGGCTGGCCAGGGCCGCGGCCGCGGATCAGCGGCCGCCCGGCGCGCCGGCCGCGGGTGTATAAACAGCGTCGGCACCTACGCACCAAGATCAACGAGGGGACGTCCGGGCATGGCGGAGCTGGCCGGTACCCGGCGTCGCTGGGCCCTCGGCGCCGGTGGTCTGGTCGTCTTACTCGGCGCCATCGACGCCTACGTGGTCGTCACGCTGTTGGTGGACATGGTCACCTCGCTCGGGCTGGACCCGAGTCAGCTGGAGTGGGCCACCCCTCTGGTGACCGGCTACCTGCTGGGCTACGTAGCGGCGATGCCGCTGCTCGGCCAGCTTTCCGACCGGTACGGCCGGACCCTGCTGATGACCGCCTGCCTGGCCGGGTTCGCGGTTGGCTCGGCGCTGACCGCGAGTGCCGAGTCGATGCCGGTCGCGGTGGCCGGGCGGACGCTGCAGGGCATCGCCGGCGGTGCGCTGCTGCCGGTGACCATGGCGCTGGCCGCGGACCTCTGGGATCGCCGGCAGCGACCGGTCGTGCTCGGCGTGATCGGCGCCGCGCAGGAGCTCGGCAGCGTGATCGGACCGCTGTACGGCGCCGCCGTGGCGGCACTGCTCGGCGGGTGGCGCGGGATGTTCTGGCTGAACGTGCCGCTCGCGCTGGTCGCCGCCGCGGTGGTCTGGGTCAGCGTGCCTCCGGAAGTCGGCCGGGCCGGCGGGCCGGGCGCGAGCCGGACCGACTGGGTCGGTGGCCTGCTGCTGGCCGCCGGTCTCGGACTGCTGGTGATCGGGCTGTACAACCCTGAGCCTGAGCACGCGGTGCTGCCGCCGTGGGGCCTGGTCACGCTGGCCGCCGGCGCCGCGGTGCTGGTCGGGTTCGGTATCCGGCATGCGATGGTGCGCTCGCCCCGGCTGTTCGACCCGGCCGGGGTGGCCGGCCGGCCGTTTCTGGCCGCGCTCGCGGTCAGCTTCGCGGCCGGGGCCGCGCTGCTCATCACGCTCGTGGACGTTCAGATATTCGCCCAGGGACTGCTCGGCAAGGACGCCATCGGCGGAGCCTTCGTGCTGACCAGGTTCCTGCTGCCGCTCCCGGTCGGTGCCGTGCTGGGCGGCCTGATCGCGCGGCGGGTCGGCGAGCCGTGGGTGGCCGCGGCTGGGCTACTGATCGCTGCGATCGGCTACCTGCGCATCTCCGGCTGGCCGCTGGATGTGCCCGCGCTGGCCTACCAGCTCGGACCGGTCCGGCTACCGCGGCTGGACGCCGATCTGGCGCTGGCCGGATTCGGTCTGGGGCTCGTGGTGGCCCCGGTATCGGCGGCCGCGCTGCGCGCGGTGCCGGCCGATCGACACGGGCTGGCCTCCGCCGCGATCGTGGTCAGCCGGACGATGGGGATGCTGATTGGGGTGGCCGGGCTGTCGGCCTGGGGGTTCTACCGCTATCACCAGTTGGCCGACACGGTCCCGATGCCGACCGGTCTGGACCTCAATGACATCGACCCGGCCAAGGTGCAGGCCTACACGGATGCGCTGAAGCACGCACTGCTGGTGGAGTACCGGGAGATCTTCCTGGCCACCGCGCTGGTCTGTTTGGTCGGTGCGGTTATCGCGGCCACCGCCCTTCGGTCCCGATCGCGCGCCGCGCTCGATACGATCGGCTCCGATCACACCGCCGACCGATCAGTCGAGCCGGCCAGCCCGCAGCACGGTTCGGCGGCACCGTCAGGACAGTGAAGGACAGCCGTATGGCGAGCACCGAGAAGATGACCATCCTGGTGTACAGCGACGACGTCGACACGCGTGCCAAGGTCAGGCTCGCCATCGGCCGGCGGCCCGCGGCGGAGCTGCCGCGGGTGGAGTACGTGGAATGCGCCACCGAGCCGGCGGTGATCGCCACCGTCGACCGGGGCGGCATCGACGTTGTGGTGCTGGATGGCGAAGCCGTGCCGGCCGGCGGGATGGGAATCTGCCGCCAGCTCAAGGACGAGATATACCGCTGCCCGCCGGTGCTGGTGCTGACCGGCCGGGTCCAGGACGCGTGGCTGGCGAACTGGTCGCGAGCCGACGCATCGGTGCCGCACCCGCTCGACCCGGTCGCGCTCGCCGACGCGGTCGCCGGTCTGATGCGCAAGCGGCTGGCCCGGCTTCCGGTCTCGTGAGTAACTGGCCGGACGTTCTCGGCGCGCTGCTACGTGGCGAGAACCTGACCGTCGGCTCCGCCGCCTGGGCCATGAACGAGATCATGGATGGGCAGGCGACGGATGCGCAGATCGCCGCGTTCGCGGTCGGGCTGCGGGCCAAGGGCGAGACGGTCGACGAGCTGGAGGGTCTGGTCGCGGCGATGTACGCGCACGCGACCCCGCTGCTGGTACCGGGCCCGGCGGTCGACGTTGTCGGTACCGGTGGTGACCGGTCGCACTCGGTGAACATCTCCACCATGGCGGCGATCGTGGCCGCGGCGACCGGTGCCCGGGTGGTCAAGCACGGCAACCGGGCCGCCTCGTCCGCTTGCGGCTCGGCCGATCTGCTCGAGGAGCTCGGGATCGTCCTCGATCTGCCCGCCGACGAGGTAGCGGCGGTAGCCATCGAGCTTGGGATCACTTTTTGCTTCGCGCCTCGGTTCCATCCGGCCCTGCGCCACGCCGCGGGTCCGCGCCGCGAGATCGGCGCGGCTACCACGTTCAACTTCCTCGGCCCGCTGGCCAACCCGGCCCGACCATCTGCTCAGGCGGTTGGTGTCGCCGACGTTCAGATGGCCGGCATCCTGGCCGGCGTGTTGGCCCGGCGCGGAGTGAACGCGCTGGTGTTCCGGGGCGAGGACGGGCTGGACGAGCTGACCACGACGACCACGTCGCGGGTCTGGCTGTCCCGATCGGGCGCGGTCACCGAGCTCCAGTTGGATCCGCTCGACCTCGGGCTGCGGCGTGCCCAGCCGGCCGACCTGCACGGCGGCGATGCGCCGGTCAACGCCGCCGTGGCGCGCGCGGTACTGGCCGGTGAGCACGGTCCGGTCCGGGACGCGGTGTTGCTCAACGCCGCCGCGGCCTTGGTGGCCTACGAGATGACCGATGGCGGCTTGGTGGGGCAGCTGGCCGCCGTCCTGCCCCGGGCCGCCGAAGCGATCGATTCGGGCGCCGCCGCGGCGCTACTCGACCAGTGGGTCGCCAACACCCAGGAGCGAGCCAAGCAGAGCTGACCCGGGCCCCTGGTTCACCCCGTGTCGGTCCGTGATTCCGGAACTACTGCGCTTCAGTCGTGATCACGGAGATTCAGGGTGCGGTTGTCCGTACCGAACCATCC
>DATFRM010000121.1:0-4005 GCA_035263265.1 Actinomycetes bacterium | reverse complement strand
GAGGGTCCTGGTCTCGGCCTCGAACCGGGCCCGATCATCCGAGTCCGGTGTGATCGCTCGCAGCAGCTTGACCGCTACCCGGCGTCCGAGCACCTGGTCGACACCCGCATAAACGTCGGCCATCCCGCCCCGGCCGATCAGGTCTGCGAGGCGGTACCGATCGCCGAGCACCGAGGGCCGCGACGTGGCCAGGTCGGGCATGGGCTGCACCTCCAGTTGCCGTCGTGGTCGCCGCCGGAGCTCTGTGCCGGGCTACGCTCGCAGCCGGATACCCAACGGATCTTCTATGACACAGGTGGCGGCGTGGTCGACGAGCAGGTAGGGCTGGAGCCGGACGCGCCAGCGCGCCGCCGGCTGCGCGGCTGGATGCTGCTCGCCATTGTGGCGCTCGTCCTGGTTGTGATCGCCGTCGTACTGCACTACCTCGGCGGCCGGGATGGCCTCTCGCTGCTTGACGAGACCAGCGGCGACGGCGCCTACCTGACGGTCTTCCTGCTGGTGTTCGCGGATGCGATCTGCCCGATCCTCCCAGGTGAGACAACGCTGAACGCGGCCTCCACGCTGGCGGCCCAAGGGGTGCTGGAGCTCGGCCCGATCATGTTCGCCGGCGCGGCCGGTGCGGTCATCGGCGACTCCGCGTTGTACTGGATCGCGCGTCTGTTCGGAAACCGGTTCCAGGACCGGCTGAACGCGGCAACGGAGAACCCGAAGGTGTACGCCACTGTCCAGTTCCTCGGCTCCCGAGCTCCGCTACTTCTCATCGCCGGGCGCTATGTCCCGGGCGTGCGGTTCGCGGTCAACGCGACGTTCGGCCTGTCCGCGTACCGGTATCCGAGCTTCTTGCTGTGGTCGGCGATCGGCGGCACCGTCTGGTCGATCTACACCTGCGGGCTGGCCTACCTGGTCGGCACCGCGCTGGCCGACTTCCCCCTCGCGTCGGTGATCATTTCCGGCCTCATCACGACGGCGGCCCTTGGCGCGATCTTCATTGTCGCCCGTCGCAGCCGCAAGCAGGCCGCCACGTCCTAGGCAGTTCCCTCCTAACGGAGGGTGGCTCAGGCTTCGGTAGTCGCCGGCAGCAGGCCGGCGACCTCGGTACGCGAGGCCACGCCCAGCTTGTGCAGGATGTTGGACACGTGGATGGCCGCCGTCTTCGGCGATATGTACAGCCGCCTCGCCAGCTCGGCGTTGGTCAGACCGTCCGCGACCAGCAGCGCAACCTCGCGCTCCCGCGCCGTCAGTGCCGCTACCCCACTCGCGGCCGCCGGGCCGCCGATCGGACCGAGACCGAGCTGAGCGCGCACCTGTTCGAGCTGGACGAACCGCCACCCGCGCCACTTGCCCAGCAAACTCGCCGCCTGCTCGGCCGACTGCTGCGCGCGGTCCGGCTGACGGATCGCTATCGCGCAGCGTGCCGCTCCGACATACGCGGTTCCGCGTACCGCCGGGGCCAGCAACGAAGACTCCGCGGCCTCGAGGTAGCTGGCCAGAGCATCGGCGTGCTCCCCGCATACCTCGAGCACCTGGGCCTCGACCAGCGCCCTGTCCTCGACCAGCACATCGCCGTCCAGCAGCTCCTGCTTCATCCTGGTGATCCGAGCCAGCGGCAGTCCCGCGGACAGACCGGCCGAGATCAGGTCATGTGCCAACGAGCCGCTTCGCCACTTTTCCTGCTCGAGGATGGCAAACACTTCGTCGAGTAGCTCTTCGGCGGCGACGAGATCCCCGCGCCGGCAGGCCAGATGGAACTCCAGTCCACGCCGGGACAAGGTGCTCACCGGCGCGAGCGCGCCCAAGTCGTCGAGAATGTCCTCGACCAGGTCCAGCTCACCGGCCTCGAGGTACAGCCCGGCCAGAAACACCGCGTGGTAGTCAGCTTGGCGGCCCTGACGCTGGTAGCCACGATCCCGCATTCGCCCCCGCTCCAGCGCGGCGATGGCCCCATCGAGGTCGCCATCGTTCATGGCAAGGCGGGCCCGGCCCTCGTAGTAGGCCGCAACCGCCAGCGCCTCGAAACCCGCCCGCTCGGCGTCGATCCGCATCCGCTCCAGCATCTGGGTCTGCTCGGTCATTACGTCCGGCGGCGCATCCTGAACCAAGTTGTTCAGGGCCCGAGCCGCCAGCACCCACTCCCCGAGCTTCTCGGCTTCGTCCACCAGACCAGACAGCATCTCGCGACCGTCGTCGGAGGTGGTCAGACCGTTGGCCAGCGCTGAGCCCTTCTCTACCAGCGCAGCCAGCCGAATCCGGGGAAGATCGAACTCCTCGGCGAGCACCAACGCCTTGTCGGCCCACTTCACGGCCATCTCCTGCTGATTCCGCAGCATCGCCGACTGAGCCAACCCGGCCATGGCGCGGGCCTTCTCGGCACCCGGTGTCAGGTGCTCGATGAGCTGCTCGATCTCATCCCGCACCGAGTCCATCTCGGCCGGTTCCTTCGCCTCCCAGGCCAATCGGATCATCAGGTAGAGCGCATCGGCCCGATCGCTCGCCGAGATGGCCCGATCGCGCCAGCGGCGGGAGTATCGCTGGGCGTCGCCGAGAATTCCGGCCAGCCAGGCCGCTCGCGCGGCGTAGGAGAGCAGCTCCGGATCCTCGCCTGCCTCCGCAAGACCCATCTCGGCCAGCTTCAGGGCCTGGAAGGGCGACCCGATGGACAGGTAAAGGGCAGCCCCACGGCGCGCGGCGGCCACCATGTCGTCATAGCGTCCGGCGGCTTGCGCGTGCTCAGCGACCATCGCCGGATCGGCCGCTCCGGCCGCAAGCAGCGCCTCCAGCGCGGCTTCGTGCAGCCGCCGGCGTTCCCGCCCGAGCAGTTGCTCGGCGATGGCCTCCCGGACCAGAGCGTGCCGGAACGTGAACTCGTCGTCGCCGGACTCGACGAGCACGCCGCGGCGAACCAACTCGCGCAGCGCCACGATCAGCTCGTCCTCGGTCACGTTCGCCACCACCGCAAGGAGATCGAACTGCAGCCGGTGCCCAAGAATCGCGGCGGCCTGCAGGATCAGCTGCGCTTGTGAACCGAGGTCGTCGAGCTGTCGTTGCAGCACCTCGGCGAGGCTCCAAGGCAGCGGACTGGCCGCCAGCGAGTCGAGGTCCTCGTCCTCGTGGCTGCGCACAAGCTCCTCGAGGAAGAAGGGGTTTCCGCCAGTGCGCTGGTGCAGCACGGCGACGGCGCGGTACGGCGCGGGTTTGCCAGTCAGAGAAGCCAGCATGGCGGCGGTCTCGGCCTCACGGAACCGCTCGAGCACGAGGTGGCTGACCTCGTACCGGCGTTCGAGCCGGCTGAACAGTCCGGCTACCGGGTGGTGCCCGGCGATCTCGTCGGGCCGGTACGTTCCGATGATCAGTCGCGCGCCGGCGATGCCGGCAAGCCGTTCGAACAGCGCCGCGCTCTCCGAGTCCGCCCAGTGCAAGTCTTCGAATATGATCACGGCCGGACGGCCGGCCGAGAGCCGGCTGACAATGGTCAGACCGGTGTGCAGCCGCTCTACCGGGCTGCGGGCGGGATCGACGAGCGCATCGATGAGCTCCTCCGGCCTTTCGGGTATCCCATGGAGGGCGTCGAGTAGGACTTCGTATGGACGTGAAAGCGAGCCAGGTTCGGCGTGTCCGACGAGTGCGAGCTGCTCGGGGGGGAGGGTGGTGAGCAGTTCGTTGATCAGTCGGGTTTTGCCGATGCCTGGCTCGCCTGCGATCAGAGCGACCTTGGGCTGGTCAGACGCGGCGAGCTTGGTGAGGGTTTTCAGCTCGCGGTCGCGTCCGACCATCATGAGGCTGGCGCCCCCGCGTGTGAGTGCCACGCACGGGAATCTACCCGGCCTGCGCCGTTGTCGCGGCCTGTGACCTTGCCGCCGCGGGTGCGGTGGCGGCGGCGGGCGGCGGACAGGATGTTCGCGGATTCGCCGTCGGCGATCAGCTGCCGCTGCCGGTCGTGTGCGATGGTGAGTTGCAGCTCGGGGTTGAGGAACATCTGACTCTCCTTGGTCGGCTCTTGTGCTTGTG
>DATFRM010000120.1:0-5267 GCA_035263265.1 Actinomycetes bacterium | reverse complement strand
GAGACGTTCACGTTCACCGGGGAGCAAAAGACCCCGCTGCCCGCGGCGCCGCCGGTGGAGGAGACCGCCGGTAGCCAGGAGCAGCCGTAGCTCGGATCTGCTGATCGTGGGCGGTAGCCAGGTGGCTGCCGCCCACGCCGTCGTTTTGGGAGCAGCGGCGAGGTCGGCGCCGCCTGCCTGGCGTTCATGCGGCGCCGGCGGTCGGGATCTTCAGCGGTTCCGGCGCACGTACGCGCGACTGACCGGTGACAGGAACAGATACCACCCGGCGGCGGCAGTCAGGCCCACCGCCAGCAAAGCTTCGATCGTTTCGATCCAAGTTCCGGATCGCAGCAGCGAGGCAAACTCGATCCACAAGAACAGCGGTAGAGCTACCGCGGCCGTCCGCCGGGCCCAGCGATCTCCCTTGCGGATAGATCGGCCGAGGGCGAGCATCCCGGCCACGAATACCGCGCCGACGCCGAGGGCACTGAGCGGGATAAGCCATAAGGCCATTCCGCGCGATTGGTCGGCCTGTGCCTGGGCCGTCGGAAATAGTCGACCGTATTGGTAACCCCCAGCCATGGAAGAGGCGACAACCGGCTGGCTGGCCGTGTTGCCTAGCCGAGCCCGGGTCCGGGTCCGGGGAGCCGGTAGCCAGCTGCCGTCGCCTCGATGAGGCGGTCCGCGATCAGGCCGCCGATGGCTCGGCGCCATTGGGACGGATCCGGCACCACCGAGCCGAGCTCGTCGGCCGGCACCGGCCCGGCCGCCGAACGAAGCCGGCCCAGGATCCGGCCGCGCGCCTGCCGGTCGGTGCCCTCGTAGGACTGGCCGCGCCGAGTCGGACCGGAGTATGCCGGAGCGCCCGCGCGCTGCCAGGCGCAGGCGGCGAGGACAGGGCACTGTTCGCAGCGTGGTGACCGGGCGGTACAGATCAGCGCGCCGAGTTCCATCGAAGCGACCGCCCATTGGGCCGCGTCAGCGTCTCGTGCCGGTAGCAGCGCCTCGGCCAGGTGCCGTTCGGCCGCGCTCGGGCCGCCGGGTCGGGGGTGCTCGACCGCGCCGAACACCCGGCCGAGCACCCGGCGTACGTTCGTGTCCAGCACCGCGTGCCGTTGCCGGAACGCGAACGACGCGATCGCGGCCGCGGTGTACGACCCCACGCCGGGCAACTCGCGCAGTGCGTCGATGTCGGCGGGCAGCTCACCGCCGTGGTCACGCACAATCGCCACCGCGGCCTCGTGCAGCCGCAACGCGCGACGGGGGTAGCCGAGCGTGCCCCAGGCGCGGACCGCATCACCGGGCGTTGCTGCGGCCAGCGCGCTCGGGGTAGGCCAGCGTGCGAGCCACTCCCGCCAGGTCGGCTCCACCCGGGAAACCGGCGTCTGCTGCAGCATGATCTCGCTGACCAGCACCGCCCACGGCGTCGTACCCGGCCGCCGCCAGGGCAAGTCGCGGGCGTGCATGCGATACCAGGCCAGGAGCGAGGCAACGACCCGCTCGGGCGGATCGACCGGGTGCACGCTCATGACGCTGCGATCCTGCCAGCTCGGGCCATTCTCGGCACCGCGCGGCGTTGCGAACCGGTGTTCGGCTTCGCGGATCCTATGGTGGCGAGGTGGACCCGCTGCTTCGCCCGGTCGGCCGCGAGCCGTCCGCGACGTACTGGCGGCGCCGCGCGTTGCTGCTGGTGGCGGTGCTGATTGCGCTGTTCCTCGGATCGCGAGCGTGTGCCGGCAGCGACGAGTCCAGTGCGGATGGGGCGCTACGGCGTGGCACCGGGATGTCGCTGTCCGGTCCGGGAGCTGCCGAGCCGACCTCGACCGCCACTGCCAGCGGTGGTCCGGGCAGCACGTCCGAGCCAACGGGAACGCCCAGCGGTGGCGGTGACGGTAGTGGCCAGCCGACCAGCGAGCCATCCGGCGGCGTGGCCGGTGGCGGGGTCGTGCCCGGGTATTGCCAGGACCGCAACATCGAAGTGTCGGTCAAGCCGACCAAGAACCCGTTCCCGCCCACCCAGGACGCGACCTTCCGGCTCAGCATCGTCAACGTCGGCGGCGGACCGTGCCGCTACGAGGTGGGGCCTCGTGGCTGGGAGGCCACTGTGGAGTCCGGTACCACGCGAATCTGGAACTCCGATGACTGCGCGGTCGCCGAAGCATCCAGGCTGCGCACGCTGCAGCCGGACGAGCCGGTGCCGGTGACGATCGTTTGGGATCGGGTCAGGTCCAAGCCGGGGTGCCCGTCCGATCAGCCGGTGGCCGCCGCCGGGACGTACACCGTGATCGCGAAAGCCGGCAACGTCTCCAGCCAACAGGCCACCTTCGCACTGGCCGACTGACTGCATCGCGGCAGGTTCCGGCGCGCTCCCTCCCGGCCTATACGTACCGGTCGAGGATTGACGACTCGGCCAACCGGCACAGGCCGTCCCGAACCGAGCGAGCTCGCGCCTCCCCCACCCCTTCCACCGCGAGTAGCTCGTCCACACCGGCGGCCAGCAGCTTCTGTAGCGAGCCGAAGTGGTCGATCAGCCGATCTGTGACGGCGCCGGGTAGCCGCGGGATCCGAGCCAGCATCCGGTAGCCGCGCGGGCTCACGGAGAGATCAAGTACATCTGTGCTGGAGCCGAAACTGAGCGCCTTGCTGACCAGGCCGACGTCGAGTAGCTCGGTCCCGTCGAGTTGATCGAGCTCGGCTAGCCCAGCGGCAACCGTATTGGCGCGCGGGCCGGCCGGCAGGTAGTCGCGCGCGATCAGCACCCGGTCCGCTTCCACGCCACGAGTCAGCTCGTCGAGCTGCAGAGCGAGCATCCGCCCGTCGGTACCGAGCTCGATCGCGTACCCCTCGATCTCCCGGGCGATCCGCCGGACCATCTCCAGCCGCTGGGCCACCGTGCTGACATCGCGAACCGTGACCAAGTCCTCGATTTCCAGCGCGGACAGCGCGGCGCTGACCTCGTCCAGCCGCAACTTGTAGCGCTCCAGCGTGGCCAGCGCCTGGTTGGCCCTGGACAGGATCGCGGCGGAGTCCTCGAGCACGTAGCGCCGGCCCTGGACGTACAGCGCGATGATCCGCATCGACTGGCTGACCGAGATCACCGGATGCCCGACCTGCTTGTTGATGCGCTCGGCGGTCCGGTGCCGGGTGCCGGACTCGTCGGTCGGGATAGACGGGTCGGGCACCAGGTGCACCGCGGCCCGGACAATCTTGGTGCAGTCCTGGTCGAGGATGATCGCGCCGTCCATCTTGGCCAGCTCGCGCAGCCGAGTGGCCGAGAACTCGACGTCCAAGACGAAGCCGCCGGTGCACAGCGACTCCACCGCTTCGTTGTGGCCGAGCACGATCAGCGCGCCGGTGTTACCCCGCAAGATCCGCTCCAGGCCCTCGCGCAGTTGCGTGCCGGGAGCCACCGCGGCCAGGATCTGGCGCAGCAGCACGTCTTCTCTCGGGCCGCGATCGACCCAGCTGGGTGGCGACACGGTTCCTCGTAATCCCCGGTGCGGTCTGAAGATCCGCGCAGAGTGTAGTGCGGAAATCAAGTCCGGCTACGACGTGCGCCCGCGCCGGCACTCTGCGCAAGCGTGGTGAGCAGATCAGACATGTCGGTCACCACACTGACGCGCAACCCAGCCGGAATGGTTCCAGGGTCAGGCGGAACGAGCACGTGATCGAAACCCAGTCGCTCGGCCTCCGCCAACCGTCGGGACAGCCCGCTCACTCGCCGGATCTCCCCCGCCAGCCCGATCTCTCCGATTGCTACGACGCCGGTGGGCAGCGGTCGGTCCAGCGTCGCCGAGGCGATCGCCAGCCCGACGGCCAAGTCGGCGGCCGGCTCGGCTATCCGGACGCCCCCGACGGTTGCCGAGTACACGTCGCGCTTGCTCAGATCCAGCCTGCACCGGCGCTCCAGCACGGCCAGGACCATGCTCAGTCGGGACGAGTCGAGCCCGGAACTGGCCCGGCGTGGCGTAGCCAGCGGGGTTGGGGCGACCAGCGCCTGCACCTCGGCCACCAGCGGCCGCCGGCCCTCGAGCGCCACCGTTACACAGGTGCCGGGCACCGGGTCGTGCCGCCGGGTCAGGAACAGACCGCTCGGATCCGGCAACTCCGCGATCCCGGCGTCGCCGAGGTCAAAGCAGCCGACCTCGTCGGACGGACCGAACCTGTTCTTCACCGCTCGCAACATGCGAAGCCGCGCATGCCGGTCACCCTCGAAGTAGAGGACCACGTCCACCAGGTGCTCGAGCACCCGCGGGCCGGCAATGGAGCCGTCCTTCGTGACGTGGCCGACCAGCACGGTAGCGATGCCCCGCTCCTTGGCGGTCTTGATGAGCGCGCCGGCGACCTCGCGCACCTGGGTAACCCCGCCGGCGCTGCCCTCCACCTCGGCCGAGGTGACCGCCTGCACCGAATCGAGCACGAGCAGGTCGGGCTTGACGCTGTCGAGCTGGCCGAGCACCGCACTCAGGTCGGTCTCGGCAGCCAGGTAGAGACCGCCGGCAAGCGCGCCGATCCGGTCGGCTCTAAGCCTGACCTGAGCGGCCGACTCCTCCCCGGTGACGTAAAGCGCCCGGGCATCCGCGGCGGCGAACCGGGCCGCCACCTCGAGCAGGAGGGTCGACTTCCCGACACCGGGCTCGCCGGCCAGCAGCAGCACTGCCCCGGGCACGAGCCCGCCGCCGAGCACCCGGTCTAGCTCGGCCACCCCGCTGGAGCGGGTCTGGGCCGCCTCGACACTGACTTGGCCGATCGGCCGGGCGGTTTGGGTGACTGGACCCGGCCGTACGGTGCGTAGTTGAACCGCGCCGACCTCCGCAACGGTGCCCCACGCCTGGCACTCGCCGCAGCGGCCGATCCACTTGCTGGTTTGCCAGCCGCACTCGGTGCATCGGAAGGCCGCCCGCTCCCGGCTCACAGTCTTCGCCACGCGGATCACGTTATGAACTGGTGCCGACACAATGCGCGCCCGACACGCGCGACTGTGGAAAAACGAGGCCATGAACCGGGGCTGTGGAGGCGCGCCATCCGTACTGGCCGCGCGGCGAAGGGGACCCCCGCGCCGCGCGTACTTGGAGCGTATGCGCGCTAATACGACTTGTCACGATTCGTGATTGTGGTGCGCGCTTCCTACCGATCTGGGCGCGGGGCTCGGACCGACCTAGCCGGATCCGTCCACGGCAACCGGGTCTGCGGGATGTGGCATCGGAAGCGGCCGCAACCGGTCGCGCTCCTCGCACAGCGCCGCGAGCTCCTTGTACGCCGCTTCGCCGATGAGCTCCACCAAC
>DATFRM010000119.1:0-4535 GCA_035263265.1 Actinomycetes bacterium | reverse complement strand
CGTGATCGAGCCCGAACAGCCCAACGGTGTAGGCGAAGGGCGGACGGTCGACGCGGTCGGCTCCATGCCCCGGCTCATCGGGTGATCCAAGCACGTACTGGATGAACCACCCGTAACGGCGAACTATCGCCGCAGTGTGCGCGTCCTCCTGGTCGAGCCAAGCCTGCATCTGAAGGTCCATGCCGAGTCCCCGTTCTTGTCGTCCATCCGGCGGTGAGCCGGTGGACTCACCTATCCGAACAACTGTTCGAACAGTATCCGGATGGTCCGACAGGTTCGTTGCGACGACCCTCGTAAGTCGTGGCTGGCGCGTGCGCCGCGCACTGATCGGGTGGGACCGACTCGGGTACCCATCGTTGGTGCTCGTTCCGCAGGCAGTGTGGTTGCTCGGCGGGCGGCTTTGCTGCGCTGGTCGGTTGGCTGTGCATCTTCGTGGCGCTCGAGACTGCCGCAGCCGACTGGTAGAAGGCGGTCGGCAAGCGTTCTGGCCGCAAGATCCTGACTGCTCGTCGGATCCGTCGAGGGCCTGGCGTGGCTACGCTGATATCAGTCCGGATAGACCCACTGGCTTGGGGCGCGGTGGAGGGGGAGCAGTGGACTGGGACAAGCTGATGACCGCGGTGGCCGGGCATGCGGCGGCCTACCGAACTGACGTCGCGAATCGGTTTGTCGGACCGCATGCCGACATCGATCAGCTGCGCCGGGCGTTCGGCACTGCAGTACCGGAAGGGCCGACCGACGCCGAGGCCGTCATCGCCGAGCTGGTGCGCGCCGCCGAGGACGGGCTGGTTGCGATGACCGGCCCCCGGTACTTCGGTTTTGTCATCGGCTCGAGCGTGCCGGCCGCCGTTGCGGCGGACATGCTGACCACCGCATGGGATCAGAACACGTTCAACTACGTCATGTCGCCGGCCGGCTCGGTGGCTGAGGAGACGGTGGCGCGCTGGCTGCTCGACCTGCTCCGGCTTCCGGAATCGGCATCGGTCGGTCTGGTCACCGGAGCGACGATGGCGAACTTCACCGGACTCGCGGCCGCCCGCCACCACGTGTTGGCCGAGGCCGGCTGGGATGTCGAGGCGGACGGCCTGTACGGCGCTCCGGAGCTGCACGTCGTGGTCGGCGCGGATCGGCACGCCAGCCTCGACCTGGCGCTGCGCTACCTCGGTCTCGGCTCCCGGCGGGTGCGCGTGGTCGCGGCCGACGACCAGGGCCGGATGCGGGCCGACGTGCTACCCGCGGTACTCGCCGAATGTGACGGCCCGACCATCGTGTGCGCTCAGGCCGGCAACGTCGGGTCGGGTGCCATCGATCCGATGGCCGCCATCTGCGCCGCCGCGCACCAGCGCCCCGACCAGCCGCCGGCATGGGTGCACGTCGACGGCGCGTTCGGGCTCTGGGCCGCGGCCAGTCCGGCACTGCGGCACCTGTGCGACGGAGTTGAACAGGCCGATTCCTGGGCGGTGGATGCGCACAAGTGGCTGAATGTCCCTTATGACACCGGGATAGCGATCGTCCGCTATCCGAACGACCACGTCGCGGCCACCTGGCAGGCCGCTGCGTACCTACTCGAGGGCGGGCAGGGTGAGCGGGACAGCGCCTGGTTCACCCCCGAGTCGTCCCGGCGCGCGCGGGGCTTCCCGGTATGGGCCGCGATCAGAGAGCTCGGCCGCAGCGGCATCGTCGAGCTGATCGAGCGGTGCTGCGGGCACGCTCGGCGGTTCGCCGCCACGCTGGTGGCCGCGCCGGGCGTGGAGATCCTCAACAACGTGGTGCTCAACCAGGTGCTCGTGCACTTCCACGATCCGCGCGGTGGGGACAGCAACGCCTACACCCGAGCGGTCATCGACCGGGTGCAGCACGACGGCACCTGCTGGCTCGGCGGCACCGAGTGGCAGGGGAGGGCGGCGATGCGGATCTCGGTGTCCGCGTGGACCACCACCGCGGCGGATGTCGATCGCTCGGCGGAAGCCATCCTGCGCGCGGCTCGATCACCGGAAACGGTTCCGAATACTGCGCCGGCCTGACGGTCCGGCATCGTCTGGCCTACGACTCCAGCGCCGCTGTGGGCCAAGTCACTCTTTGGCGGATATTCCTGCGTAATCCGGTTGTGCACGGCACAGTGGCCGCATGCGTCATCGTGCTCCCCGCCTGAACTCCGTCAATCGCCGTCGTCTCCGCCGAGGCCTGGCGGTGGCTCTGGCAGTCGCGTTGAGCGCCGGCGGGCTGCTGCTCATAACCGGGTCGGGGGCCTCCGCGGAGCCCGCTACCCCGGTGTCCTATCCGGCTGGCGCGACGGCTACCCGGTACACCGGCTTAGCGTTCGACACCTGTACCGCGCCGTCCTCCACGACCATGCGGGCCTGGCTCGACTCGCCATACCGGGCGCTTGGCGTCTACATCGGGGGGATCAACCGCGGCTGCGACCAACCACGCTTGACCGCGAGCTGGGTCGCGTCGGTGACCAAGATGCGCTGGCGGCTGATACCTATTTACATGGGACGGCAGGCGCCGTGCACGACCCGGCCGAACTCCACGCATATCACTCCGTCGCTCGCCCGGTCGCAGGGCGAGTCCGCGGCCACCGATGCGGCGTCGAAGGCGAAGGCGCTCGGCATGATCCCGGGAAGCGCGATCTACGCCGACATGGAGCACTACGACCCGAATAACAGCAGTTGCCGGACCACGGTGTTACGCTTCCTGTCCGGCTGGACCAAGGAACTGCACCGGCGTGGCTATCTCGCCGGGACGTACGTTCACCTGAACTCGGGCGCGAAGCACCTGGCGGCGGTCTACACGTCAACCACCTACGCGCGGCCGGACGCGATCTGGATCGCCCGGTGGGACCTGTCCTCGTCGCTGTCGGGCTGGTCCGGCGTTTCGAACAGCCGCTGGGCCGAGCACCAGCGGGCCAAGCAGTACCGCGGCGACCACAACGAGCGGCACGGCGGCGTCACGCTCAACATCGATAACGACCGGTTCGACGCGCCGGTGGCCAGCGTCGCGTACGCATACCACGTGACCGGCACGGCGCGGCTGAGCGCCCGAACCGCACCGTCGTCCTCGGCGGGGGTCGTGCGCACCTACGCGCCTGGTGCGACGGTAAAGGTGGTGTGCCAGACCTCGGGGACGAAGGTCGTTAGTACCTCGGTGTGGAACAAGCTCAGCGACGGCTCGTATGTCACCGATCGTTATGTGAGCACGCCGTCGGCGGCCGGCTACAGCGCACCGGTGCCGAGATGCGTGTACCCGTACCAGGTCCGCTCGACGGATTCGCTGAATGCGCGCTCCGGTCCTGGCTCCTCATACGCGATCAAGGACAAGTTGACTCCGGGCTCGCTGGCCTGGGTGGTCTGCCAGCGGTCTGGTGCGAAGGTCGGCACGACGTCGATCTGGGACCGGCTGTCGAACGGGTACTGGGTGAGCGACTACTGGGTAGCGACGCCGAGCAACCGCACCTACAGCAAGCCGATCCGGCGCTGCTGAGGTAACCTCCACTCGCCAACTTCTCCGTACAGTGAGGTGTGTGGTGAGCGGATCCGCGGCAGACGCCGGGTTCGTAGGGGATTCCGGCTCGGGGCCTCTTCCCGGCTCGGCGTGGGTTGACCAGCGGCTTCCGTTGGGCCTGCGGCCCGACGGGAGCATGTCCCGGCGTGCATCGACGATCGGGTTCATCCTGGGCACCATCTGCGTGTTCGGAGCGTTCCCGTTGGCCATACTCGGGATCGTGCTGAGCAACATGGGGATGAATCGGGTCCAGTCCGATCCGGCGAAGGCACGCACGCTGGTCGCCTGGTCGTGGGGCGTGCTCGGCGTGACCAGCGGGCTCGTGCTGCTCGGGGTTACGGCCCTGGTGCTGGCCGGCTGACCATCGCCGGCGGCTCTGGATGAGTGGGATCGTCGTGGCGGTGAGCCGGAGTCCCGCGCACACGGTCAGCAAGCCCACCCAGCCGGAGATACAGCTGCTCGCCGGGCTGGGCGTCGACGGGGACGCGCACCTGGGCACGACAGTCCAGCACCGGTCTCGGGTTGCGCGGGCTCCGAGCCAGCCGAACCTGCGCCAGGTGCACCTGATTCACGCGGAGCTGTACGACGAACTGGTAGCGATCGGTTTTGATGTGTCCTACGGCCGGCTCGGCGAGAACATCACGACCCGTGGAATCGATCTGCTCGACCTGCCAACGGGTGCGCAGTTGCTGCTCGGCTCGGGCGCGGTCATTGAGATCACCGGATTGCGGAATCCGTGCGTGCAGCTCAACGGCGTGGCGCCTGGGCTGCTCGCGGCGGTGGTGGACCGCGCTCCGGACGGGACCGTCATCCGGCGTTGCGGGATCATGGGGGTGGTGCTGACATCGGCCCCGGTCCGGCCAGGGGATCCGATCCGGATCATCGCGCCGGCCGAGCCGCACCGGCCGCTCGAGCCGGTCTGACCCGGGTCGCCTCGGGGGCCGCTGTTAGCGGTAGTTGACGAACTGCAGCGCGAAGTCCAGGTCCTTGCCCTTTAGCAGGGCTATCACCTGTTGGAGATCGTCGCGCTT
>DATFRM010000118.1:0-5830 GCA_035263265.1 Actinomycetes bacterium | reverse complement strand
AGCGGCCGCTGCGGTCCTGTATCCTTGACCCTCGGCGTGGCTCGTGCCTGCCCGTTCCTGTGCGCCTGTTCACACCCGATTGGCGCGGTCCTGTTTCGATCGAGAGAGTGAGATCCGCGGTGTACGCGATCGTCCGTACTGGCGGCCGCCAGGAGAAGGTTGCCGTTGGTGACGTCGTCACGATCGACCGGGTCGACGGCGACCCCGGCACGAGCGTCCAGCTACCGGCCGTGCTTCTGGTCGACGGTGACGACGTCACCACTGATGCGAAGAAGCTGGCCAAGGTCTCGGTCACGGTCGAGATCGTCGCTCCCGCCAAGGGCCCCAAGATCAACATCCTGAAATACAAGAACAAGACCGGCTACCGCAAGCGCCTGGGCCACCGGCAGAAGCTGACCCAGGTCAAGGTCACCGGTATCAAGACCGGGAAGTAGGCTCACCGAAATGGCTCACAAGAAGGGCGCTTCGTCCACTCGGAACGGCCGCGACTCGACCGCGAAGCGGCTGGGCGTGAAGCGTTTCGGCGGGCAGCTCGTCAACGCCGGCGAGATCATCGTCCGCCAGCGCGGCACGCACTTCCACCCCGGTGACAACGTCGGCCGCGGTGGCGACGACACGCTGTTCGCGCTCAGCACCGGCGCGGTCGAGTTCCGCACTCGGCGCGGGCGCCGGGTCGTCAATATCGTCCCGTCGGCGGAGTAGGCTCCGCCAGCGGATCTTCGAAGCAGGGCGGGCCGGATGACCGGCCCGCTCTGCTCGCATTGTGGGCCGGATGACCGGCCCGCCGTGCCTCGCATTGTGAAGGACGGTAAGGCCAGGCCATGACCACGTTCGTCGATCGCGTCGTCATGCATGCGGCCGCGGGCAGCGGCGGGAACGGGTGCGTGTCGATCCACCGCGAGAAGTTCAAGCCGCTTGGTGGGCCCGACGGTGGCAACGGCGGCCGCGGCGGCGACATCCTGCTGGTGGTGGATCCCGGCGTTACCACCCTGCTCGACTTCCACTTCCAGGCGCATCGTCGGGCCGGCAACGGCCGCCCGGGCCAGGGGGATAACCGCAACGGCGCGGATGCCGAGACCGTGGTACTGCCAGTGCCCGACGGCACGGTCGTTAGCACCGTCGACGGCGAGCGGCTCGCGGACCTGGTCGGCGCCGGGACCACGCTGGTGCTGTGCGCGGGTGGCCGCGGCGGACTTGGCAACGCGGCCCTTGCCTCGCCGCGGCGCAAGGCACCGGGTTTCGCGTTGCTCGGCGAGCCGGGAACCAGCGGCGATTTTGTGCTCGAGCTCAAGACTGTCGCCGACATCGCTTTGGTGGGCTATCCGAGCGCGGGGAAGTCAAGCCTGATCGCCGCGCTCTCGGCCGCCCGACCCAAGATCGCGGACTACCCGTTCACCACGTTGGTGCCGAACCTCGGCGTGGTCGAGGCCGGTGACATCCGCTACACAATTGCCGACGTGCCCGGGCTCATCCCGGGTGCCAGCCAGGGCCGCGGTCTCGGCCTGGAGTTCTTGCGGCACGTGGAGCGGTGTATCGCACTCGTGCACGTGATCGACTGCGCCACGCTCGAGCCGGACCGCGATCCGATCTCGGATCTCGAGGTCATCGAGGCGGAGCTGGCCGCTTACGGCGCCGGGCTGGCCGACCGGCCGCGGCTCGTGGCGCTGAACAAGGTGGACGTGCCCGAGGCCAGGGAGCTGGCCGAGTTGGTCACCCCGGAGCTGGAAGCCAGGGGACTGCAGGTGTACCCGGTTAGCGCCGTCTCCCGGGATGGGCTACGGGAGCTTTCGTTCGCGATGGCCCGCCTGGTTGGCCAAGCCCGCGCGACCCAGCCAGTGCCGGAACCGACCCGGATCGTGCTGCGGCCGCGCGCGGTCGACGATTCGGGCTTCACCGTTACCCGCGATGGCGACCGCTTCGTTGTGCTCGGCACCAAGCCGGAGCGCTGGGTACGCCAGACCGACTTCGGCAACGACGAGGCGGTCGGGTACCTGGCCGACCGGCTCGCTCGGCTCGGTATCGAGGAGCGGCTAGTCGAGGTCGGTGCGCAGCCTGGTGCCGAGGTGGTGATCGGTGCCGGTCCGGACGCGGTGGTTTTCGACTGGGAGCCGCAGCTCACCGCCGGAGCCGAACATCTGCTCGGCCGGCGGGGCACCGATCCGCGCTTCGATCGGTCCCGGCGCCGCTCTCGCAGCCACGACTCGAACATCGATAGCCGCGTCGAGCTCGATGCCGAGACGGCGGGTGGGGCCGCAGACGCCCAGGGCGAGCTGCCATGACCGCGGCGGGGGGCGCGGACGCCTCGTTACGGCCGGCCGTGGCCGGCGCCAACCGAGTGGTCGTCAAGGTCGGCTCGTCGTCACTGACCGCCGCCTCCGGCGGTCTCGACCACGGTCGGGTGGACCGCTTGTCCGCGGTGCTGGCCTCCCATCGGCACGCCGGCAACGAGCTGGTGCTGGTGTCCTCCGGTGCGATCGCCGCGGGCCTCGCCCCGCTCGGGCTGGCGCGGCGGCCCAGGGACCTGGCTACCCAGCAGGCCGCAGCCAGCGTCGGCCAGAGCGAGCTGATGGCCGGCTATACCCGCGCTTTCGGCCGGCACGCGATCATGGTCGGTCAGGTGCTGCTGACCGCGGACGACGTGGTGCGCCGGGCGCACTACCGCAATGCACAGCGCACGCTCTACCGGCTGCTCGCGCTCGGCGTCGTCCCGGTGGTCAACGAGAACGACACGGTGGCCACCGAGGAGATCCGGTTCGGCGACAACGACCGGCTGGCCGCGCTGGTCGCGCACCTGGTACACGCCGACCTGCTGGTACTGCTCTCGGATGTAGACGGGCTGTACGACGCGCGACCAACCAGGTCTGACGCACGCAGGATCTCCGACATCTACGACCTCGACGGGCTGGCCGCCGTTGACCTCGGTAAGGCCGGGCAGGCTGGGGTCGGCACCGGTGGGATGGTGACCAAGGTCGACGCGGCCAAGGTCGCGACCGGAGCCGGTATTCCGGTCGTGCTTGCCAGGGCCGAGCAGGCCGCACAGGCGCTGGCCGGCGAACAGGTGGGCACGCTGTTCCACCCGAGCGGCGCCCGGCCGGCGACCAGGTTGCTGTGGTTGGCGCATGCGACCACGCCGCGGGGACGGCTGCGGCTCGACTCCGGTGCGGTCCACGCGGTCGTGGAGCGTCGGCTGTCCCTGTTGCCGGCCGGGGTGACCGCGGTAGAGGGCGCCTTCAGTGCCGGCGACCCGGTTGATCTGGTGGCCGAGGACGGAGCGATCGTGGCCCGCGGGCTGGTGAACTTCGACGCCGCCGAACTGCCCGAGTTGCTTGGCTGCCACACTACCGATCTCGCAAGCCGACTCGGTCCCAGCTACGCGCGCGAGGTCGTCCACCGGGACGACCTCGTCCTACTTCGCCCGGTCCATCGGGGAGGAAGATCATGACGAACGCAGTCGACACCGGCGCCGACGTGCTTGCCGCAGCCGACCGAGCCCGCTCGGCCGCGACCGTGCTCGCGGTGGCCCCGCGCGCGACCAAAGACGCTGCGCTGTACGCGATGGCCGGTGCGATCGAGCGGAACCTGGCCGGCATTCTGGCAGCGAACGGTGAGGACGTCGTGGCCGCCAGCGGTGGTACGAACCCGGCGATGCTAGACCGGCTCAGGCTCACCGAGCCGCGAGTGGCCGCGATGGCCAACGGGCTGCGTATGGTGGCCCAGCTACCCGATCCAGTCGGCACGGTGGTGCGTGGGTCGACGCTGGCCAACGGCCTCGAGTTGCGTCAGCTCCGGGTGCCGTTCGGCGTCGTCGGGGTGATCTACGAGGGCCGGCCGAACGTGACCGCCGATGTCGCCGGGCTGTGCCTGAAGTCGGGCAATGCGGCCCTATTGCGCGGCTCCTCGTCCGCCGCGGCGTCCAATGCCGCCATCGTCGAGGTCCTCCGTACGGCGGTCGCCGATTGCGGGCTGCCGGCGGACGCGGTCACGCTGGTGCCGGGAGCCGGTCGCGAACCGGCGAAGCACCTGATGCGGGCCCGCGGCCTGGTCGACGTCCTAATCCCGCGCGGTGGGGCCGAGCTCATCCAGACCGTGGTTACCGAGTCGACCGTTCCGGTGATCGAGACCGGTGTCGGCAACTGCCACGTCTACGTGGACGCCGACGCCGATCCGGGCATGGCGCTGGCGATCCTGATCAACTCCAAGGTGTCGCGGTCGAGCGTGTGCAATGCGGCCGAGACACTGCTTGTGCACCGCGCGGTCGCGCCGGACTTCCTGCCGGCCGCGCTGATCGCGCTGGCCGAGCACGGGGTTACCGTGCACGCCGACGAGCGGGTGCGCGCGTACCGCCCGGAGTCGGTGGCACCGGCGACCGAGGCCGACTGGGCAACCGAGTATCTGTCGCTGGACATCGCGATCAGGATGGTCGACTCCCTGGACGAAGCGGTCGAACACATCCGCCGGTTCGGGAGCGGGCACACCGAAGCGATCGTGACCGGCTCACAGCACGCGGCCCGCCGGTTCGCCGCGCTGGTGGACGCCGCTGCGATCATGGTCAACGCCTCGACCCGCTTCACCGACGGCGGTGAGTTCGGATTTGGTGCCGAAATCGGCATCTCCACCCAGAAGCTGCACGCCCGCGGACCGCTTGGCTTGCCCGAGCTGACGACCACTAAGTACATCGTCGTCGGCGACGGCCACGTTCGATCCTGATCGGCCCCCCGCCCACGGCGAGCGCGCGGACCGGTACGCTGCTGCACCACACGCGTAGCGACCGCTGCCGCCGAGAGACCAGGAGCAAGGCGACATGACCGCCACGGCCGGGACATGGCTGGGTCAGGTGGCCCAGGCCGAAACCGACAGGGCGCACATCAACCCCCTACTGACCGGAACCGGTACGTTCGTGCTGTTCCTGCTTCTGCTGCTCATCACGCTGCAGTTCAACAGGGACCGTTGAGCCCGCAGCGCGGCTCGACCCGCAGGTCAGGATCATGGCGCAACGGCGAACCCAGCTGGGCGTGATGGGCGGCACATTCGACCCGATCCATCACGGTCACCTGGTCGCCGGCAGCGAGGTCGCCAGCCTGTTCGAGCTGGACGAGGTGGTATTCGTGCCGACCGGCACGCCGTGGCAGAAGGCCGAGTCCGAGGTGACCCCGGCTGAGGACCGCTATCTGATGACGGTGATCGCGACTGCGTCCAACCCCCGGTTCACGGTGAGCCGAACCGATCTCGACCGCAGCGGTCCTACGTACACCATTGACACGCTTCGGGATCTGCGGGCCCAGCGCGGCCCGGACGTGGAACTGTATTTCATCACCGGGGCGGATGCGCTGAGCAACATCTTGACCTGGCGGGACGTCGACGAGTTGTTTGAGCTCGCGCACTTCGTCGGCTGCACCCGGCCGGGTCATCGGTTGGCCGACCCGGGGCTGCCCGACGGCCGGGTCAGTCTGGTCGAGGTGCCGGCTCTTGCCATATCGTCCACCGACTGCCGTGATCGGGTCCGGCGCGGCGAGCCCATTTGGTACCTGGTACCTGATGGGATTGTCCAGTACATCAACAAGCGCGGGCTGTACCAGGAGCGAGGGTGACCGAACACGACGCCACTGACACCTACCTGGACGAATACCAGGAGGACGGTCAGGTCGAGTTCGAGCACTGGCGGGACGCCGCCAGGCGCCGAGCCGAGGCGGAGATTCGGCGCGCCGCCCGGCAACGCCGGCGCGCCCTGATCATCACCGGGGCGGTGGTGTTCGCCCTGCTCGTCGGCCTGATCGGCTGGAAGGTGATGGTCGCCAGCCGGGCCAAGACCCCGGAAGAGATCGCGCTGGGC
>DATFRM010000117.1:0-3018 GCA_035263265.1 Actinomycetes bacterium | reverse complement strand
CGAGAGAAGTAGCGCAGGTTCTCCCGGACCGTGAGGTCCTGGTAGACCGCGGGAGCCTGCGGTTGGTATCCGATCTTCGAGCGCAGCGGTGCCGTGCCGGCCGGCAGCCCGAGCACGTCGATCGCACCGGCCTCCACCACCTGAACGCCCACGATCGAGCGCATCAGCGTGGTCTTGCCACAGCCACTCGGGCCGAGCAGCCCGGTGATCGTGCCGGCCGGAATCCGGCAGGACAGATCGGGTATCACCAACCGGTCGCCGCGGCGGACCCGGAGTCCGGTGACCGTGATGGCCGGCGAATTCACCATATGTTGAATATATGCTCAGGCTGGCGGCCCGGGCAATAGGTAACGTTCGAGTGTCGGCCCAAGCAAGCGCGCGATCTCATCCGGTGAAGCGGAGGCAAGCGGCTCCAGCCTGAGCACGTACCGGGCCATCGCCATCCCCATCACATGCGAGAACGCGAGACTGGCCCGCAGCTCGGGATCCGGAGCGCCGATCTCCTTGATGATCTTCGCGAGCACCTCCCTGGCGAAGAACTCGCGCATCACATCGGCGACCGCGTCGTTGGTCATCGCGGTCCGGATCACCGCGAGGAACCGGGTGCGTCCGTCCGGGTCGTCCCAGATCGACAGCAGTAACCGCACCAACCGCTCGCCGATCTGATCCAGTCCGGCCTCGAGCAGCCCAGACACCACCTCGGCCGGATTCACCGGCAGGTCGAGAACCGCGACCAGCACATTCTGTTTGCTACCGAAGTAGTGGTAGACCAGCGCGGGGTCGACGCCGGCCGATCGGGCGATGCCGCGGATCGTGGTCTTGTCGTAACCGTGCCGGGCGAACTCGGCGCGGGCGGCGGCCACGATCGCGCCCTTGGTGTCGACCGGATCGCGCGGGCGACCCGGCCCGCGGCGGCGAAGGGCCGGCGAGCCGCCGTCCGGTGCGACAGCCGCCGTCATCGGGTTGCCGCCCGTCATCGGGTTGCCGCCGCCATCGGGGGCTACCGCCGCCCCGGCGCGGGCGACCCGCTGACCAGGTGCAGCCTGGTGAAGGCCAGCGCCTCGGCCAGATCTTCCTCCCGCGCCTGGCTGCTGGCCGCGCGCCTGGTGCTGATCTCGAGCACGATCGCGCCGGAGTAACCGTCGGCCGCCAACCGCTCGAGTAGCTCGGCGCACGGCTGGCCGCCCCGGCCGGGTACCAAATGCTCGTCGCGGGCCGATCCACTGCCGTCGGCCAGATGCACGTGGGCCAGCCGATCGCCCAGCTTCTCGTACATCTGGATGGCGTCGGCCTGCGCGGTCGCGGTGTGCGACAGATCGAGGGTCACGAACGGGTAGTCGCCATCGACCACGTTCACCTCGGGCGCATACGCGACGATCTCCCGGCTACCGGCACGCCACGGGAACATGTTCTCGACCGCGAAGCGGACCGGGCTTTCCTCGCTCATTCGGGCCAGCCCGGCGGTGAACTCGCGCGCGTACTCCCGTTGCCAGCGAAACGGCGGGTGCACGACCACGGTGTTGGTCCCCAACTCGGTCGCGAACTCCTTCGCGGTGGCGAGCTTCATCCAGGGCTCCATCCCCCAGACCCGCTGAGTGATCAGCAGGTTCGGCGCATGCACCGACAGGATGGGCAACTGGTGGTAGTCGGAGAGCCTCCGTAGCACCTGCACGTCCTGGCTGACCGGATCCGCGGTTACCATCAGCTCGACGCCGTCGTAGCCCAGACGCGCGGCGATTTCGAACGCGCGGGCGGTCGAATCGGGAAATACCGACGCGGTCGACAGCGCGACCGGAGTGCCGGGCCGGTCCGGCACCACGGGTCCGGGTGCAACAGTCACAGCACCAGCCTACGAGCCCACCCTCACCGACGGTTGCGGCGCGAGCATCATCGGCGCCGGTCGCGTGGAGAGCTCGGGCGGACCTGCATAGGCTGGAGGGCGTGACCGAGGTCTCGCTGGACTTCCCCCGGGCCTGGGCGGAGTTCACCGACCCGGCGAACGTTAACCAGGTGATCAGAGCCGATCTCACCTGGCTGACCTCGCGCTGGGCGTGCATCTTCGGCCGGGGCTGCCACGGCATCGTGGCCGGCCGCCCGGACGACGGATGCTGCACCCACGGAGCCCACTTCGCCGACCGGGACGACGAGCGGCGGGTCAGGCGCTCGGTGAAGCAGCTCACCCCCGAGGAGTGGCAGTACCGGGCCGAGGGCCGGCGTAACGGGTTCATCGAGGACGATCCGGACGAGGGCGGCAAGAAGACGCGCGTCGTCGATGGCGCCTGCATCATGCTCAACCGGCCCGGTTTCGCCGGCGGTAGCGGCTGCGCGCTGCACCTGCTGGCACTGCGACTGGACGAGCATCCGTTGGAGACCAAGCCGGACGTGTGCTGGCAGCTGCCGATCCGGCGCACGTACCGCTGGGTCGACCGGCCGGACGAGACGAAGTACCTGGAGATCACGATCAGCGAGTACGACCGGCGCGGATGGGGCCCAGGCGGTCACGACCTGCACTGGTGGTGTACCGGAAGCACGGAGGCGCACAACGCGGGCGAGCCGCTGTACCTGAGCTACGCGCCGGAGTTGGTGGAGCTCATCGGCGAAGCGGCGTACAAGGAGCTCGCGGCGCTGTGCGAGGAGCGCGACCGGTTGCGGCCGCTTCCGATGCCGCATCCGGCAGACCCGGTCGCCGTGGACGGATCCGGCTAGGTTGTTCCGAGCTCCGCGCCCAGATCGGTAGGAAGCGCGCACGACAATCACGAATCGTGACAAGTCGTATCAGCGCGCCTACGCTCCAAGTACGCGCGGCGCGGGGGTCCCCTTCGCCGCGCGGCCAGTACGGATGGCGCGCTTTCCACAGCCCCGGTTCATGGCCTCCTTTTTCCACAGTCGCGCGTGTCGGGCGGGCATTCTGTCGGCACCCGTTCGTAGCGTGATCCGCGTGGCGAAGACTGTGAGCCGGGAGCGGGCGGCCTTCCGATGCACCGAGTGCGGCTGGCAAACCAGCAAGTGGATCGGCCG
>DATFRM010000116.1:0-9278 GCA_035263265.1 Actinomycetes bacterium | reverse complement strand
GCTTCAACGTGGTGTTGGCCTCGCCGAGGTGCTCGACACCGGGACCCAGCCGCGGCTGGATCTCGGCTTCGAAGTAGTCCCGCTCGGCCGGCTCGTTGAGCTTCGTAGCAAGCAGGATCCGGCGGCCGGCGGCGCGGGCCGCGTCGATGGCCAGGTGCACACCCTTGTCCGGGTTGCAGCGACCGAGGAACAGCACGAAGTCGTCCTTGTCCTCGCGAAAGGGAAACGCCGCGACCTCGACCGCGTTGTGCACGGTCGCGGACCAGTTCAGATCCGGCGCCAGCCGCCGCTGCGCGTTCGAGATTGCGACCAGCGAGACGGACCCGCCGAGATTGCGGTAGTACAGCCCCACCTCGCCACCGACCGGACCGTGCGCGGTGATCACGGTCGGGGTGTGCCGGCCGCGCGCGGTGAGCGGGCCGGCCAGGCTGTGGTCGTGCACCACGTCGACGTCGAGCTGGTCGAGATAGCGGGCGGCCCGCGCGGCGTGCACCACCTCGGGCATGCTGCCGCCGAGTCGCGACGTCGGCGGCTCGGCATAAGTAGTAAGGAATCTGGCCGGTGTGCCGTTCTCACCGGCTCCGATCAGGACGACGTCGTGGCCGCGACGAACGAGCGCGCCGGCGAGATCCGCCAGCATCGCCTCGATGCCGCCGTAACCTCGCGGCGGCACGGGTATCCAGGGCGGCGCGACCAACGCGATCCGCAATGGAGCCGGGGTACTGCTCATCAACCCTCCTTGGCTGCGGTGAGCGGGTTTCGCGGCTCCATGACGAGCTCGATCCCCTCCGGCAGCCCCTGTACCCCGACCTCGCCGTCCTGAACTGAAATAGACAAACGGCTACCCGCAAGCGGCAATTTGCTCACTCGCAGGTCACCAAAGTGGTTTGGAAGGGCTGGGGCCAGCCAGACCCGACCGTACGGCACCCAGGGATCTAGCCGCAAAAGCACCCGAAGCAGATGTACCGGACTGGCGGCGGCCCAGGCCTGCGGCGAGCAGGAGGTCGGGTACGGCACCGGATGCGGATACTCGGCGCGACCGAAGCCACAGAACAGCTCGGGCAGCCGGCCGCCGTACGCGCTTGCCGCGTCGAGCAGGTCCTCCGCCAGCCGTTGCGCGTCTTCGGTGAACCCGTAGCGCATCAGGCCGGAGGCGACCAGCGCGTTGTCATGCGGCCACACCGAACCGTTGTGATAGCTCATCGGGTTGTACGCCCCCATCGTGGTGGCTAGCGTGCGCACGCCCCAGCCGCTATACATCTCGTCCGACATCAGCCTGCGAGCGACCAGCTCTGCCTTCTCCACATCAACGATTCCGGTCCACAGGCAGTGCCCCATGTTGGAAGCCAGCGCGTCGATCGGCCGCTTGTGGCGGTCCAGGCCGATCGCGAAGTAGCCCCGGTCCGGTAGCCAGTACGTCTCGTTGAACGCCTGCTTGAGCGCAGCCGCCTTGCTCGCCCAGTGGTCGGCCAGATCGCGGTCGCCGGCTTCGGTCGCGAAGTGGCTGCGGGCCAGGTAGGCCGAGTAGACGTACCCCTGCACCTCGGCCAGCGCGATCGGCGCCTCGGCCAGCCGTCCATCGGCGAAGTTGACGCCGTCGAACGAGTCCTTCCAGCCCTGGTTGGCCAGCCCGCGGTCGGTCTTGCGGCGGTACTCGACGAAGCCGTCTCCGTCCGCGTCCCCGTACCGTTCGATCCACTGCAGGGCACGATCCGCGTGCGGCAGCAGCGCGTCCACCTCGTCCCGGTGCAGCCCCCACCGCCGCAGCTCACCGAGCAACATGACGAACAGCGGGGTCGAGTCGACCGAGCCGTAGTACGCGCTGCCGCCGCCGAGGGCCCGGCCGGCCTCCACCCCGAACCGCAACTCGTGCAGGATCTTGCCGGGCTCCTCCTCGGTGAGCGGGTCCTCGACCGTGCCCTGCAGTTCGGCGAGTGTGGCCAGGGTGCCCAGCGCGAGCGACTGGTCAAGGGGGAGCGCCATCCATGAGGTGAGCAGCGAGTCCCGGCCGAACAGCGTCATGAACCACGGCGCGCCGGCCGCGATGGTCGGGGGGCGCTCTGGATGGTTGGGGTCGAAGATGCGCAGCGCGCCCAGATCCTCACGGCTGCGGTACAGCGCCTGCGCCAGCCCGGTATGCGCGGTATCAACGACCGGGCTGCTGCGCTGCCAATCCCGCAATCGCTGGGCCGGAACCGTGGTCTCGAACGGCTGCTCACCCGGATACCGGGTCGGCGGCTCCTCGCCGTCGACGATCGGGTGCACCTGGATCGTGGTGTGCCAGCTGCTGCGCGGCGGCACCACGACCCGGAACAGAAGCTGGCCCGGAGCCGGCAGTCCGTCCGGAGTGGACACCCGTACCCCCCGGGACTGATCCCCGAACTGACAGTTGATGACCAGATCGTCGGCGGTCGTCGTCATGGTCAGCCGGCCACGCTCGCTGAGCCGCCCGGCCTTGACCTCGAACAGGTCGGCCATGTCCGAATCGGCGGTGATGGCGACCGTGCAGCCGGCGGCCTCGCTGGCCAGGTTGACCAGCGTGATGTCCTCGCGCATGCCGGCCCCGATATATCGCTGCCGGTTGACCAACAGCGTGCTCTCCGCTTTGCCCGGGCGTGGCCTGGCCCGGCCGACGAACGTGGCCCGGAACGGCTCGGCCGGGATCACCAGCAGCGGCTCCACCGGCTCGGTATCGATGTGCAGCTGCCAGTTGGACAGCAGCCGGGTGTCGCGGAAGTACACCCCTTGCGCCCCGCCGGGACCGATGTCACCGGACTGCGCACATACGCAGAACGACGAGCCTTCGACCAGGGTGACGGTGCCGGGTCCGGTAGCGGTTTGCGCCGCCTCGAGCGTCCATGCATCCACCATGACAACAGCACGCTATCGGGATTGGATCAGCTGGTGGCGGCCGGTAGCCGGTCGCCGCGCGGCTCCCGCGGCAGCACGAACCGGTAGCCGACGTTGCGAACCGTGCCGATGAGCTGGTCGTGGTCGGGTCCGAGCTTGGCTCGCAGCCGACGCACGTGCACGTCCACCGTCCGGGTGCCGCCGAAGTAGTCGTAACCCCAGACCTCGGTAAGCAGGTTGGCCCGAGTGAAGACCCGGCCGGGGTGCTGAGCGAGGTACTTCAGCAGCTCGAACTCCTTGAAGGTCAGGTCGAGCACCCGGCCGCGCACCCGCGCGGTGTAGGTCGCCTCGTCGATCACCAGGTCGCCGCGGCTGATCTCGTCCGGAGGCTGCTCCGCGTCGGTCAGCCGGCCGATTGCCAGTCGCAGCCTGGCCTCCACCTCGGCCGGACCGGCGGTACTGAGGATCACGTCGTCCACGCCCCAGTCGGCGCCGACCGCCGCCAGACCGCCCTCGGTAACGATCAGTAACACCGGGCAGCTGACGCCGGTGGTACGAATCAGCCGGCAGAGCGCCCGGATGTGCGGGAGATCAGTGCGGCCGTCCACCAACACCGCATCGACCTGCGGTGCCTCGACCAGAGCGGTGGCCTCGGCTGCGGCAACCCGAACCGGATGGCGCAGCAGGCCGAGCGCAGGAAGCACGTCCGCCGACAGCGTCATCGCGTTGGTCAGCAGGAGAAGCTGGCTCACCCCGCAGCCCCGATCTGCCGCAGTTCCAGGCAGGATAGCTGACGTGGCACACGGGATGATCCGGTATTGGGCCGCGGCCAAGGCGGCCGCCGGCGTGGCGGAGGAGGCGTACGAGGCCAGCACGCTGGCCGAGGCGCTGGCCGCCGCGTCCCGTCGGCACGCAGGGAGCCCGGAGTTCGCCCGGGTACTCGCCAGGTCGTCGTTTCTGGTGAACGGCGCCCCGGTCGGCACCCGCTCGCCGGACGCGATCCCGCTTCCGAACGGCGCGACCGTCGAGGTGTTGCCGCCATTCGCCGGCGGCTGACCAGCGGCGACGCTCGGTGTCCAACGATCGATCGGTGGACACCGAACCGGGACACGCCGGGTGCGACACGCCAGGGTAAACGCTCTCCCGGTCCAATGATCGATCGTTGGTCAGCGCGCGCATGCTTGCGGTCACCAGGAATTGGGAACCGTACGATGCCGTGATGCGCACCCCACGGAACCGCTCGCTTCGCTCACGCTTCCGCGGGGATCCGGCATGATCGCTGCGCTGCTGACCGCGACGATGGCCGGGCTGATCGCCCTGGCCTCGATGCTGGGCAGCTATGCGCTGGCGGCCGCCGTGCTGTTCTTACAGGTGGTGTGTGCGTACGGCTGGTTCCGGCTGGCTCCGGTGCCGGCGGTGGGCGGCTCGCTGACCATCTCGATCGGCGCGGGGCTTGCCGCCGACGTGCTGCTGTTGCTCGACCGCACCCACAAGGTGGACAGCGCCAGCGTCGGCCCGCTCGCCGGGGTGCTGGGCGCGGCCTTCGTCGCCACGTTCGGCTTCGAGGTGGTCCGGCGGGACCGGCTGGAGTACCTGGTCGCGTCGATCACCTCGACCACGACCGGAACCACGCTGACCGTGCTGGCCGCTGGACTGCTGGCCGAACGGGTGGCCCCCGGCGGGCGGATCGTGCTGATCACGAGCATGGCGGCGGTGGCCGGAGCGACGTTCCTGGCCGCCCTGCCCGGGCCGACGCTGGTCCGGGTCTTCTTCGGCACGGTGGCCGGCGGCGCGGCCGGCTACGGTGTGGCAGAACTGATCCAGGATCTGGGCAGCGGCCGGAGCCTGCTGCTCGGTCTGAGCGTCGGGTTGCTCGCTGCCGCGGCCACGTCGGTATCGGCCGCCGCCCGCTCGTCGCGCCGCGCGGTACTGTCCGCGGCGGTCATGCTGCCGCTGGCGTTCGCGGCGCCGGTTACCTACGTCCTCGGCCGGATGGTGGTGGGTTGAGCCCGTGCGCAAGCTCTGGATCGGGGTTATCGGGTCGCTGGTCATGCTGGTCGCGCTCGACTTCCTGGCCAAGACGATCGCCGAGCAGAAGGTCGCCGACGCGGTCCAGGCCAGGTACGACCTGGCCGCCAAGCCCAACGTCGACATTCACGGCTTCCCGTTCCTGCTGGAGGCCGCCACCCGCCGGCTGGACCGGGTGGATGTGCACGCGGAGTCGGTGCAGGTGGCCAGGGTGGAGCTGGCGGAGGCCGAGCTGCGGATGCACAACGTGCGGGTGGAGTCGACCAGCTCCGCGGTCGCCGAAACGGTGGACGCGGACGCCGTGATCCCGTATTCGGAGCTCGCCGACCTGGCCCAGGACCTTGGCCGGGGCGACGTGACCCTCGCCTATGGCGGTGCCCCAGACACGCTCGCGGTTTCCGGCACGGTGAGCGTGCTCGGCCAGGACTTCGACATGGTCGCCTACACCCGGGTCCGGGTTGACGACTCCACGCTCACGCTGCGGACGACCCGGGTCGAGATCGACGGCAAGCCCGCGCCCGAGCAGTTGGTGCAGGCCATCGGCAACCGGTTCGATCTCACGTTCCGGATCCCGAAGATGTTCGACCTGGTCACGTTGACCGGTGTCGAGATGCGGCCCGATGGGGTGGTGGTCGGCATGACCGGGTCCGATATCGCGCTGGGCTAGCCACGACACACGGGGAGTAGCGTCATACCGACCAGGCACTGGCGTAATCCCGCCGCGACAATCAGGATCTATCCATGGCCGGACCCGGCGTCCCGCTGAATCCCGATGGTCATCGGGATGAACCAACGCGCGCTCGCAACCGTGCTGACGGTGTGACCGTGGCAGAGGAGCAGCTGCTGCGGAGCCTTTACGAGGAGCACGCCGGTCCGCTGCTCAGCTACGTACTTCGGCTGACCGACGGCGACCGGCAACGAGCGGAGGATGTGGTGCAGGAGACGCTGCTGCGTGCCTGGCGCCATCCCGAGGCGCTCGATCCGGCTCGGGGCGGGTTGCGCCCGTGGCTGTGCACGGTAGCCCGCAACATCGTCGTTGACGGAGCTCGAGCCAGGCGCGCCCGCCCCACTGAAGTGGGCGACGAGGCACTGGCCAGCGTCCCGGCCGACGACCAGTTCGAGACAGCGCTGCTGGCCTGGGAGGTTGCCGACGCGCTCGGCACGCTGTCGATCGATCACCGGTCCGTACTGGTCGAGACGTTCTACCGGGGTCGGTCGGTCGCCGAGGCCGCGCAGGTGCTCGGCATTCCGGAGGGCACGGTCAAATCCCGCACCTACTACGCGCTGCGCTCGCTCCGACTCGCGCTCGAAGAGCGGGGGATTCAGCCGTGAGGTGCCACGAGGTTCGGCTCAGCCTGGGTGCCTACGCGCTGGGCACGCTCCCGGCGCCGGAGGCCGAAGCGGTGCGCGCCCATCTCGAAATGTGCCCGGACTGCACTGCCGAGCTTGCCGAGCTGGCCAGCCTGCCGGAACTGCTCGCGATGATTCCCGGGGCCGAGGTGGGCCTGGGTGCCCGGACCGGGCGGCACGCTGCGACCACGGCGCCGAATGACACACCTCGGCTGGAGCAGCTGTTCGAGCGGGTCGCCGCCGAGCGGGCTCAAGGCCGCACCCGCTCCCGGATCATGGCCGGACTGGCCGCGGTGGCAGCCGCGATGGTCGTGCTGTTCGGGGTGGCGGTCGTGAACTCCGGCGGTCGGGCACCCGAAAGCGCGCAACCGCCTTCACCAGGTACGGTCACGCTGTCCGCCCGCGAGACGAGCGGCGAATGGGGTCAGCTCAAGGTCACGCCAAAGGGCTGGGGGACGTCCCTAGCGCTGTCGCTCGGCGGCGTGGCGCCGGGCGCGACCTGCAAGCTCGAGGCGGTCGGGCAGGACGGCAGTCGCGAGACCGCCAGCACCTGGCAGGTGCCAACCGAGGGCTACTCGGCCGATTCCGGCTCGCTGACCATTCCGGGCGCGGTGGGAATGGTCACCTCGACGATCGAACGGTTCGAGGTCACCACCACCGGCAACAAGGTGCTGCTGACGATCCAAGCGACTTAGCGGCTCGAGCTCGCGGGAATGCGGCGCGAGCTGGTCGGCTTGGGTAACGAATGTGTGGACCGAGCTGCTGACCGTCGTGATCGTCTTGGCGATCGCAGCCGCCGCCGGCGTGGTCTACCGGCGCCGCTCCGGTGTGCTGCGGGCACTGCCCGACCCGGGCGCCAAGCCGGACGTCGACCCGCTCCTGGTCCGCCGACTCGGCGCGGACGATATCGGCGCCCCGCTCGGCGCAACCGCCACCCTGGTCCACTTCTCATCCGCGTTCTGCCAGCCGTGCCGGGCCACCCGCGTGGTGCTCGGCCGGGCCGCCGGCCTGGTGGACGGGGTGGCGCACGTCGAGGTGGACGCCGAGTCCAACCTCGAGCTGGTCCGCCAGCTCAAGATCATGCGAACCCCGACGGTACTGGTGCTGGACCCGGATGGTGAGATCGTCCGGCGCGCCAGCGGACAACCGCGGCTTGCCGATGTCGTTGCCGTACTCGGTGAGGTACGGGCATGACAGATCGGACCCGGCCGCCTAGGCTGCTCATCATGAGATCGCAGGCAGCGACGCTCACCAAGCGGCGCGCGGTCGACCTGTGCCGCGTGGCCACCTGCCTGTGTCCCGTGCTCTGACGGAGCTTGCGCATTCCTGATCAGCTCGGCGCCGTTCCGGCGTGAGCCGACATTCAACACCGCAGCTGCGCATCTCGCGCTCGTCGCCCGCGTCCCTCGACCGAGCCCGTACAGGAGCATGGACATGCCCGATATCGACCCACGCGGCCAGCGTTTCGCGGCCGCGCTCACCTCTCTCGTCCTCGCGGTGGCACTCCTTCTCGAAAGCGGCTGGCTGGTCGCGGTCCAAGCCGCCGTCTTCGCCATCGGCGCGGTCGCCGGACCGCATCGCGGCCCGTATGCCCTGCTGTTTCGCGCGCTGATCCGGCCCCGGATCGGACCGCCGGCCGAGCTCGAGCCCGCCGCCCCGCCCCGGTTCGCCCAAGGCGTCGGGCTCGGCTTCGCGCTGCTGGGTGCCGCGGGCTACCTGGCCGGGTGGGCCCTGCTCGGCACCGTCGCGACCGGGTTCGCGCTCGGCGCGGCCTTCCTCAACGCGACGGTCGGGCTGTGCCTGGGCTGCGAGGTCTACCTGCTCGGCCGCCGTGCGCTCGCGACCGTCCTGTCCTACCGCAAACTCACGAATTCCCCACTGCTACCGAAGGAGCTCCGATGAGCCGCACTGCAGCCCTGGTCGACGCCGACTGGGTACAGGCAAACCTGGACAACCCGAACGTCGTCATCGTCGAGGTCGACGAGGACGCGCGCGCATACGACAAGAACCACATCCGCGGCGCGATCAAGCTGGACTGGCAGGCCGACCTGCAAGACCCGGTCCGCCGCGATTTCGTCAACAAGACCGACTTCGAGAAGCTGCTCTCTACGCGCGGGGTCAGCAACGGTGACACGGTCGTGCTGTACGGCGGCAACAACAACTGGTTCGCCGCGTACGCGTACTGGTACTTCAAGCTCTACGGCCACAACGCAGTCAAGCTGCTCGACGGTGGCCGCAAGAAGTGGGAGCTGGACTCACGTGAGCTGGTCACCGAGGTGCCGGACCGCACTCCGACCCAGTACCGCGCGGCTGACCAGGATCGGGCGATCCGGGCATTCCGCGACGAGGTACTGGACAGCATCGGCACGCACAATCTGATCGACGTACGGTCACCGGACGAGTACGCGGGTCGGCTGCTGGCGCCGCCGCACCTCCCGCAGGAGCAGTCGCAGCGGCCCGGCCACGTGCCTACCGCGATCAACGTGCCATGGAGCAAGGCGGCCAGCGACGACGGAACGTTCCGCTCCGACGACGAGCTGCGCGCGCTGTACTCCGGGGCCGGTGTGGACTTCGACCGGAACACGATCGCCTACTGCCGGATCGGCGAGCGCTCCTCGCACACCTGGTTCGTGCTGCACGAGCTGCTCGACCAGCCCAACGTGCGCAACTACGACGGCTCTTGGACCGAGTACGGCTCGCTGGTCGGCGTCCCGATCGCGCTGGGAGACCAGCCCGGGGAGCCGGCCCGCTAGTTACTCGGCCGGAGAATGCGGGTCGCTAGTAGACGAGCGCCTGGGCGCCGTCGGCCAGCGCCTCCTGCACGAATGCCTGCGCGCCGGCGATCCGCACCCCGGGGACGACCTGGTCGGCGGTAATCGACCGGCGCGCGGCGCATTGCGTGCATAGCGTCACCTGTCCGCCGGCCAGGATCGCGCCGAGCAGTTCGGCAAGCGGAGCGGCCTCCGGGAGCTCGAACTGCTCGGCCCGCCCGGGTAGGGCAAACCACGACGACTCGCCGGTCAGCCACAGGGACACGCTCGCACCGGCGG
>DATFRM010000115.1:0-4843 GCA_035263265.1 Actinomycetes bacterium | reverse complement strand
GGACCGTTGTGGATCGACGACCTCGATCTGGCTCGGCCCATCGTCCAGCCGTTGCCCAACGGGGGACTGCTGGTCGCGAGCGCCCGGTGCCGGCGGCGCAGCGGCCATCCCGAGCACAACGCGTACGTCTACGGCGCGCACGGCTTCGTAGAACGCTCGGCGGCGGTTGGCGACGGGATCGAGGACATCCAGGTCTCGCCGAGCGGGCGGATCTGGATCTCCTACTTCGACGAGGGTGTGGCCGGCGCACCCGACTGGGCCGGACACCCGGACCTGGCCCCGATCGGCGAGTCGGGTTTGGTCGAGTTCTCTGCGATGCTGACCCCGATCTGGCGATACGCGCCGCCTCGCGGACTCGGATCAATCACCGACTGCTACGCGCTCAACGTCAGCGACGAGACTGTGTGGTGCTGCTACTTTCCGGACTTTCCGCTGGTCCGGATCGATCCGCAGCAGGGCATCCACGGTTGGCAGAACGACCTGCGCGGGGTTGCTGGTGTCATCACAGATGGCAAGCGGTTCGGCCTGGTGGGTGGGTATCCGCCGTACAGCGACCGGTTCGCGACCGCGCATCTGCTCGGCGAGAAACTCGAGCTCGACCAGATCTGCCGGCTGACCCTCCCGAACGGCGATGCACTACCCGATGAGGTCCAGTTGATGTCCCGCAGGCACCGGCTCATCGCGCTGGTCGGCGGGGACGTGTATGCGCTCGACCTGGATGACGTGCGGCAGCAGCTGAGTTAGTCATCGACAGAGCACCGTTCGTGGTGAGGTTGTCACCCGATTGCGATGGATTTGTCGTAGCGAACAGGCATCCTGGGTAAGACTCGCACGCACATCTCAGCGAGAGTGGTGAGACTAGAGATGGATCGTTCGGCCGACACCCAACGTGGCGCCACCGATACCGTTGAGCTGCGCCGCACCGAGCCCGACGACCGGCCGCCGGCTCCATTGACTCCGTCGGACGAGCCGCCAAGCCGGCGCATCCCGGGCGGGCGGCTGGCGGTGGGGCTGGCCATCCTCGTGCTGTTGTTCTTGTTCGTCGGACAGGTGCTCGACATCCTCCCTCGGCTGGGCAACCCGTTCGGCCAGCGCACAGTCGACCGCAGCCAGCCGGTGCTGCTGCAGTCCATCCAGGATCTGAGCCACTACGAGGCGGCGACCGGCAACTTCCAGGTGATCATCGACCTGGAGAAGGACGCCCGTTTCATTCCGTCGGTCATCCGAGGTGAGCGCACGCTGTTCATCGCGGCTGGAAGCGTCGACGTGTCGGTCGACTTCAGCACGCTGCAGGCCGGTGCGATCGAGGTTTCGCAAAACCGGGACGAGGTCCGGATAGTGCTGCCGCGGCCTAAGCTCGAGCGCACCAATCTCGACAGCAGCCGCAGCTACGTGTACTCACAGCAGCGCGGCCTGCTCGACCGGATCGGCTCGGTCTTCTCCGGCAACCCGAGCAACCAGCAGCAGCTCTACGTGCTCGGCGCCGAGAAGATCCAGGCTGCGGCGGCCGAAAGCGGCCTGGTTGAACGGGCCGAGACCAATACCAGAGCGATGTTGACCGGGATGCTGCAGTCGCTGGGCTTCCGGACGATCAATATCGAGTTCCGGGACTCGTAGCAGGAACGGCAACCCGCAGAGCTGCCGGTGGTCCCTACCCCCGGGGCGGGTAGTCGGGACGCGGTCTGAGACGATGCCGCGGTGCGCCTCGATCACGTTTCCTACGCCGTCGATCCGGGTGGGTTCTCCTCGACGGTGCAGCGGCTCGGCTCGGCACTTGGCGCGTCCTTCTCCGACGGTGGGGTGCATCCCCGGTTTGGCACCCGCAATTTCGTCCTCGCGTTAGCCGGCGAAACCTATATCGAAGTAGTGACCACCCTCGATCATCCGGCCGCGGACCAGGCTCCGTTCGCCCAAGCCGTCAAGCACCGCGCCGGCGAGGGCGGCGGCTGGCTGGGCTGGGTGGTCTCGGTCGACGACATCTCGCCGATCGCCGACCGAATCGGTCGCGGTGCGATAGACGGCCATCGGGTCCGGCCGGATGGGTTCGACCTGCGATGGAAGCAAATCGGCGTGCTGGACCTCATCCACGACCCGCAGCTGCCGTTCTTCATCCAGTGGCTGGTAGAGCCGGCCGAGCGGCCGAACGCCAACGCGTCCGGCGCGGTCAAGGCGCGGATCGCCTGCCTGGAGATCGCCGGTGATCCGGCAACCGTCTCGGCCTGGCTCGGCGAACCGGACACCCATCCGCTGGGCGAGATCGAGGTCCGCTGGGTACCGGGCGAGCCGGGGGTCACCGCCGTCCACTTCGCTACCCCGCACGGCTCGGTCCGGATCGACTGAGTGCGCCGCCCCGGGCCCGGGAACCTTCACTAACAGGTGAGCGTCTTACCCGTGGACGACATGGCTGCCGTTTGACCCGCCCCGCCGGTGTCATTCTCCTCCTCGCCAGCCTGTGCTCCGCCCCCGCGGAGTGCAGGTGGCGGGGAAGGTTGCTGTGCATCCCGCGGCACCGTCGAAGCCCAGTTAGCCGGCTTGTGCCTCCGCACCCGGAGGGAGCTCATCCAGCTCATCCGGATCGTCCAATGGCGGCTCGGCGACCTCGCTGAGCGCCCGATCCGCACCGGACTTCGCGGCCGCCTCGATCTCGTCCAGGGTGAGCGGGGTGCCGGTCTGGTGCAGGGCCACCAGCTTGGCCAGCACGCCCTCCATCGCCCCTACCTTGGCGAGGATGCGGGCGGTCCGGGCGTAGTTGTACCGCAGCATCCCGCCCGCGGTGACCATTCTTCCGGTGTCTGGGTTCACCAGCGGGTAAGCCCACACGTCACGAGCTGACATCTCGTCCAATCCCTCTGCGATGTAGTGGCGTAGCCGGCGGTTGAACTCGTCGAGGCGGGCCACGGCTCGATCACCCGGACAGTCCTTGGGAGCGAACATCCGGTGCGGCAGGAACCGGTTGGCCCGGCTATATCCGGCCCGGACAACCGCGGCACCCCACCGGGCGACCGAGTCGACCTGCTCATCGGTGACCGGGTCGGCCGGCATCTGGGGCAACACCACCGCGTGGCCGTAGTAGTTGAGGTTGTAGGGGTAGCCGCGGATCCCGTACTCATTCAGCGTGTGCGCGCCGCGCCGGGTCAGCGGCTGGCCGTCGTAGATCCGCCCGGTGTCGAACACCATGGCGTTGTACGAGATACCGGTGTTCGGAAATCGCTGGATTCCGATGTTCTCGATCGTGCGGCATACCTCGTGCTCGGTGGACACCCGATCGTCGCGGTCCCGGACCACGGCGATGTGCAGGAACAGGTAACGGGTCGGGAGGTACAGGGTGCGCGGCGACGAGTAGTTGTAGCGAGATCCCCAAGCCCGCCGGGAGGCGATCTGCAGGCCTTGGGCCCGTAGATCGTCGAGGTAGCCCACGCGGAGGATCGTAACCGAGATCAGCAGCACAAAACGCGGCTTCAGCTGGTCGCATTTCCGCTGGCCACGGCCGTCGGAGCCAGCCGTGCGGCGGGCGAGTTGATCAATGTTTTGGGTCGGGGTAGCTCGGCCCGGTACACTAGCCGAGCACTAGGGGCCTTAGCTCAGCTGGTAGAGCACTTGCTCGGCAGGCAAGGGGTCAGGGGTTCGAATCCCCTAGGCTCCACCACGCACAAGGGCTCGGACGATCACCCCGTCCGAGCCTTTGACATCACCATCTGACCTCAACGGCCGGCCGCAAGTGCGGACGCCCTCAGCTCCTTCCCGGCGGCTGTGATCAGACCTGGACGCTGACCGGGAAGGTGCCGATCCAAGCGATCGTGGCGACAAAGACAAGGCAGCCGGCCAGGGCCAGGACCCACCGGAGCCTGCGGCTCCCGATTCTGGTGCTCATCCCGGCGAAGAACAGGACCATCGCGTAGAGCACAACGGTGAGCACGTAGTTACTGGCTCGCTGGATATCTCGGCGCACTGCGGCCGCCGACGCCTCGGCAGCGGCATCGAGCCGAGCAGCCTCGTCCCGGGATGCGACCTGGTATTCGGCCATGGCAAACGGCGTCGGCGGTGCGGCCGGGTCCTCGAAGGGGCGAGTCGCCAGCCATGCATCGAACGCCGGACGGAACTCGTCGCGGAACCGGTCCACGTAGAACTCGGCGAGATCGTTATCACCGCGGCGATCCGCGTCAGCCCACGCGACGAACGTGGCGACATCGACCTGGGTCTGGGCCTCGGCCAGGCCCTGGGCACGGGCGGCATCGATTCTTATACCGCTGGTGCGGCTGGTCGCCTTGGCCTGCTCGCCGTTCCAGCGGGTGGCCTGGTAGCTGCTCCACGAGGTGGCCAGGGCTGCTCCCACAAGCAGCATCGTGACCAGCAACTCCCGCCGGTCACGGCCCGCCTTCGGTGGCTCGTCAGCGTCTGGTGCCATGCTCATCACACGGAGGCGTCACGACCAGCCCTACCGACTCGAGCTGGATTTCGGACGCGAAGGGTTCGTTCCATCGCCGTGGGCTGCAGCCTGCCCACGCCATCTCCGTGCGGATGGTCGAAGAACCTCAGCAGCAGTAGCAACAGCGCGATGACCACGGTCACGCTCCCCATCAGCAAGCTCTGTGTCACCGCGCCTTCGGCCCGGTCGGCGAAGAACAGCACGTACACGAAGATCACCGCAGAGATCACGAAGAGGACCAGCCACACGGGTGTGGGAGTGATGCCCGTGGCGCCATGGACCCGCGAGACACGCGCCTGCTCCCGGTCAACCGTCTGGTCCATCCAGCGGTCGTACGCCGACTGCTCGGGCACGGTCTTCGGATCGACCGTGGAGATGGTGCGGTACATCGCCACCCCCCAGGGGTTGATCGAGTCG
>DATFRM010000114.1:0-9636 GCA_035263265.1 Actinomycetes bacterium | reverse complement strand
CCAACACGTGGTGGCGGGCGGCCGCGAGTCCGGTGAAGTTCGCCATCGTCGCTCCGGTGACCAGACCGACCGAGGCCGATTCCGGAAGCCGGAGCAGGTCGAGCAGCCAGCGCGCCACCGTCTCCTCAGCCACCGAGCCGGCCGGCGACATGACGTAGTTGAACGTGTTCTGATCCCATGCAGAGGTCAGCATGTCCGCCGCTGCGGCGGCCGGCACGCTCGAGCCGATGACGAAGCCGAAGTACCGGGGGCCGGTCATCGCAACCAGCCCGTCCTCGGCGGCGCGCACCAGCTCGGCGATGACGGCCTCGGCGTCGGTCGGCCCTTCCGGTACTGCAGTGCCGAACGCCCGGCGCAGCTGGTCGATGTCGGCATGCGGCCCGACAAACCGATTCGCGACGTCAGTTCGGTAGGCCGCCGCATGTCCGGCCACCGCGGTCATCAGCTTGTCCCAGTCCACTGCTCCCCCTCCGCCGCGCCCAAGCCAGTGGGTCTATCCGGACTGCTGCCAGCGTAGCCACGCCAGGCCCTTGACGGATCCGACGAGCAGTCAGGATGTTTGCGGCCAGAACGCTTGCCGCCTCTACCAGTCGGCCGAGGCGGTCTGGAGCGCCACGAAGATGCACAGCCAACCGATCAGCGCAACAAAGCCGCCAGCCCAAGCTGCTGACCGGGCGACTTGGCGGCTCGCACCCGACGTGCGGAGGGACCGGCGAGCTCCGGAGAAGCCAGTGAATTGGGTCGGCAGGGCGGTCATCGATACCGGTCCATAGAGCAGCATCGCCGGAACAACGGTGATCGCCGCCAAGCGCGGATCATCCAGCGCGTAGCCGATCGCGGCACCGATCAGCCACAGCAGCAAGAATCCGGCCAGCGCGCTCGCCTGCAAGCCGAACGCCACCGCCGCCGCGCGGCCGCTGCTTCCGCGTGCTGCCGCCACCAGCCGATCCGACAGGCCCCGTTCGAGCTTGGCGCCCCAGAACGCCGACCAGACCACCAGGCCCACCAGACTGCCGAACAACCACACTGCCTGCGGAACGAGCACCAACGATGGGTACCCCGAGTTGATCCCACCCGATCAGTGCGCAGCGCACGCGCCAGCCACGACCTACGAGGGTCGTCGCAGCAAGACTGTCGGACCATCCGGATACTGTTCGAACAGTTGTTCGGATAGGTGAGCCCACCGGCTCACCGCCGGTTGGACGACAAGAACGGGGACTCGGTATGGATCTTCAGATGCAGGCTTGGCTCGACCAGGAGGACGCGCACACTGCGGCGATAGTTCGCCGCTACGGGTGGTTCATCCAGTACGTGCTTGGATCACCCGATGAGCCGGGGCATGGAGCCGACCGCGTCGACCGTCCGCCGTTCGCCTACACCGTTGGGCTGTTCGGGCTCGATCACGCCGAGCTGCTCATCTTCGGCGTATCACAGGAGACGGCCGCCGGGGTGCTCAACACGCTTGGCGAGCGGATCCGCAGCGGCGCGGCCCTGCTGCCCGGCCAGCTCGTCACGTTCGACGACTGGCCGCACCGGATCCTCCCGGAGGAGGTCCCGAATCCCGATGAGATCGTGTTCGCCGCGAACCGCTTCTACCACCTACCCGACGGCTACTCGGTGCCAGTCCTCCAGCTCAGCTACGACGACAAGGCCGGGCGGTTTCCATGGGAGTCCGGCTATGCGGCCCCGGCGATGCAGCCACGACCGGGCACGTTCCGGGCCGAGTAGGCGCTACCCGCCGTAGGCGAGATCAGCGGCGGAAGGCGAGATCAGCGGCGGTAGCCGGCCATCGCCTCCAGCCGGGCGATGCGCTCGGCCATGGGTGGGTGAGTGGAGAACAGGTTGCTCATCCCGCCCGGGCGGAACGGGTTCGCGATCATGAGCGCGCTCGTGGTCTGGAGCTCGGGCTCCGGTGGCAGGGGAAGTTTGCGGGTGCCCATCTCCAGTTTGCGCAGCGCGCTGGCTAGCGCGAGCGGGTCGCCGGTGATCTGCGCGCCCGAGTTATCCGCCTGGTATTCCCTGGACCGGCTGATCGCCGTCTGGATCAAGCCGGCCGCGATCGGGCCGAGGATCAGGAGCAGTAGCGCTCCGAGCATGTTGCCGCCCTCGTCGTCGTCGCTGCGCCCGATCGGGATGAACCAAGCGAACTGCGCCAGGAACATGATCACACTGGCCAGCGCGGCGGCCACCGAGGCGATCAGGATGTCGCGGTTGTAGACGTGCGAGAGCTCGTGACCAAGCACGCCGCGCAACTCCCGTTCATCGAGGATCTGAAGGATGCCCTGGGTGCAGCAGACCGCGGCATTGCGCGGATTGCGTCCGGTCGCGAACGCGTTCGGTGCGTTCGTCGGGGACACGTACAGCCGCGGCATCGGCTGGCGCGCCGCCGTCGACAGCTCGCGGACGATCCGGTACATCACCGGCTGCTCGGCTTCACTGACCGGGTAGGCCCGCATCGACCGCAGCGCCAGCTTGTCGCTGAAGAAGTACGCGGTGCCGTTTATCGCCAGTGCGAGGATCAGCGCGATGATCAGACCGGTCTGGCCACCGATCCACTGGCCGGCCAGCAGGATCAGCGCGGCCAGCAATGCTAGTAGGACAGCGGTCTTCAGACCGTTGTGCTGACGGTGCAAGGGTGCTCCTTTGTCGACTCTCGCGGGGTACAACGATGAGAACCACGCGCCGTGTTCCTAGGCCAACGGTCGCATGACAGATCACTAACCGCCCGCGGTCACGTTAACCAGGACCTGGAGCACGATCTGCGGCAGCACCGACAAGATCACCCCGATCAGCAGGGTCAGCCCAACCGCCCAAACCAATCCCACTGGGACCGCGCTGGTCGCCCGTACCGGACCCCGATCAATTACGGCAGTCGAGACCGCGGTAGGAGCCGGGGCGCGCGAGGCGTCGCCCGCCGTATCGGTGTGAGCAGGCTGGGTGCCTGCGATCGCCGATGCGGTGGGTGGCGCACCCACCGGCACGGCCACAGGGGCGGCCACCGCAGGAGCCGGAGCCGGGGCGAAGATCTGGGCGGCCCAGACCAGGTAGTAGTAGAGCGCGATCACGGTATTAACCGCCATGACGACCGCGAGCCAGCCAACCCCGCCGTTGACCGCTGATCCGAACACGACGACCTTCGCGAACAGGCCGATCAGTCCAGGTGGCAGCCCAGCCAGGCAGGCCAGGAAGAACGCCAGCGCCACCCCGGCCCACGGTCTGGTCCGGATCAGCCCGCGGTAGTCGACCAGCCGGTTCGCCGGCCGGTCCCGCGCCACCACCGCCACGACCGCGAACGCACCGAGGTTCATCACCCCGTACACCAGCAGGTAGGTCACGGTCACCAGCAGCGCATCGCTGATGGTCAGCTCGGCCGAACCCGGAGCGAGCGCGGCGGCCAGCGGGACCATCGCGTAGCCGGAATGCGCGATCGACGACCAGGCAAGCAGCCGGACCGCGTGCCTTTGTCGCAGCGCGACCAGGTTCGCCACCGACATGGTGAGCGCGGCGAACACCCCGAGCACCGGCGCCCAGACCGTGACGTACGGTGCGAAACCCAAGCCGACGATGAGCAGCAGCCCAGCGAACCCAGCCGCCTTGGAGACGACGGACAGGTAGGCCGCGACCGGGATCGGCGCCGCCACGTATGTGTCGGGCAGCCAGCCGTGGAACGGCACCGCGGCTACCTTGAATGCGAACCCGATCAGCGTGAGCACGACGCCGAGCGATACGACCGCTGGCTGCAGCGAGGCGTCCGACAATGCCGCGGCCACCCCCGCCAGGTGTACCGACCCGGTCACTCCGTAGACCAGCGAGATCCCGTACAGCGTCACGGCGACCGACACCACGGAGGTCAGGAAGAACTTCATCGCGCCCTCGCTGGCCCATCGGTCGGCCCGGTCGATGGCGACCAGCGCGAACGCGGGCAGGGAGACCAACTCGAGCGCGACCAGCAGCGTGATCAGGTCGCGGCCGGCCGCGATCGTGACCGCACCGGTCACCGAGCACAGCAGCAGGAACCAGTACTCACCTGCGGGAAGGTTCCGCTCCTCGATGGTCGGCGCCGACATCAGCACGACGATGAACGCACCGCCGAGCGCGAGCAGCTGCAAGATGAGCGTCAGGTTGGTGACCTCGTACGAGCACAGTCCTGCAGTCGGCGCCGGCAGGCAGAACGTCTGCCGCGGCGAGTCCCACAACGGCAGCAATGACACCAACGCGCCCGCCACGCCGAGCCCGGCGAGCCAGCCGAGCAGATACTTGCGCGGCGGCGGCAGGAACAGATCGGCCACCAGGACCACGAACGCGGTCAGCGCAACGATGACCGCCGGCGCAATGGCCGCATAGTCGATCGACTGCACCACCGAGCGCATCAGCCGAACACCCCGAACAGTGCCTGCACGGCCGGATCGGTGACGCCGAGCAGGAGCCGCGGCCACAGCCCGGCCACCACGATCAACACGACCAGCGGTGTCCAGGACGCCCACTCGATCGCGCTGACGTCGCCCAGCAGCACCGGATCACGCCACCGCCGCGGGCTCACCCCCATCGCCACCCGGCGCAGCATGACCAGCAGATAGGCCGCGGTCAGCAGCGTGCCCAGCCCGGCCAGCACCATCAGCACCAGGAACAGCGAACGGCTCAGCTCGCCGGCCGGGTCGAACGAACCGAACAGGGTCAGTAGCTCCCCCCAGAATCCGGCCAGGCCCGGTAGCCCGAGCGAGGCGACCGCGGCGAACGCGAGCAGGGCGCCCAGCCGCGGGGTTCGCTGGTAGAGCCCGCCACCGAGCAGGGCCATGTCCGCGCTGTGGTGCCGATCCTTGATCGCGCCGGCCAGGAAGAACAGCAGCCCGGTGATGAGGCCGTGCCCGATGTTCGCGAACAGCGCGCCGTTCACCCCGACCGGAGTCAGCGTGGCGATCCCGAGCAGGACGAACCCCATGTGCCCGACCGACGAGTACGCGATCAGCCGCTTGAGGTCGCGCTGGACCAGGCAGATCAGCGAGCCGTACAGGATGCCCACCACCGCCAGCGCGCCCAGGAGCGGGGCGAACTCATGCGCCCCCTCGGGCACCATCGGCACCGCGATCCGCACCAGCCCGTACGTGCCCATCTTCAGCAGCACACCGGCCAACAGCACCGAGCCGATCGTCGGCGCGGCGGTATGCGCGTCCGGCAGCCAGGTGTGCAGCGGCCACATCGGGGCCTTGACGCCAAACCCGATCAGCAGCGCGAGGAATGCCAGCACCTGGGCGCTGTGCGAGATGCCGGTACCACCGGCCGCAGCCAGCGCCACCATGTCGAACGTGCCCGTCTGCACGTAGATGATCAGCAGGCCGAGCAGCATGATCGCGGAGCCGAGCAGCGTATACAGGATGAACTTGTACGCCGCCGCCCGCCTGGTCTCCGGATCGCCCCAGTCGGCGATCAGGAAGTACATCGGCACCAGCACGGTCTCGAAGAAGACGAAGAACAGCACCAGGTCGAGCGCGACGAACGAGCCGAGCATGCCGACCTCGAGCAGCAGCAGCAGCGCGAGCATCGCCCTGACCCGGCCCGACTCCGGCACGATCTTGACGCTGTAGAGCGCGCACAGGAACGACAGCAGCGCGGTCAGCACCACCAACGGGAGCGAGATCCCGTCGACGCCCAGATGGAAGCGCAGGCCGACGGCCGGGGCCCAGGCGGCGTTCAGCTCGAACTGCATCCGATCCGCCGCGCCGTAATCGAACCCGGCCGCCATGACTACGGCGATCGCAAGCGAGCCCCCGGAGGCGAGGACGGCGAGCCTGCGGGCCGCGAACTCGCCTACCCGGCCCCGGGCGATGAACAGTGCCCCCGATCCGACCAGCGGTATCGCCAGCAGCAGTACGGGGAGCGCGCTCATCGGGCCGCCGCCGCTACCGAGAGACCGACGACCAGCGCACCGACCAGGATCCCGGTGAGGTAGGTCTGGACGTTGCCGGTTTGCACCCGGCGCAGTACGGCGCCGAGGGCCCGAGCACCCGTCCCGGAACCGCGAACGGACGCGTCTACCACGTCGTCGTCGGTGCGCTGGATCGCATGGGCCAGCGCGTACGTCGGCCGGACGAACAGCCGGTTGTACAGCCGATCGATCCCGAAACCGTCCTCGACCACGGCCCGGTACCGGCCGAGGAAGGCGTCAGCCAGATCCGCGACCGGATCAGCCGCCCACCGCCGATACACATACCACCCGATTGCTGCGATCGCTCCCACCGAGATGAGCGAGGTGACCAAGCCGGGTACCAGTGCAGGATGGCCCGCTCCCGCCTCGCCACCCGGTAGCCACTTGGGCAGCAAGATCGCGCTGAGCCCGAAGAATCCGAGCAGCACCGTGGGCACCGCCAGGGCGACGAGCGTCCAGCTCATCGCCGGCGGCGGGTCGTGAGCGGCCCCAACGGCCGGAGAACCGGTGTGAGCTGGTTGGGAGCCTGTGATCGCCGACTCATCGGCCGACGGTTGCGCGACCCCCGACTCCTCGGCTACCGCGGCCACGACCCCCGCCCGGCGGGAGCCGAGGAACGTCATCAACCAGAGCCGGGTGCAGTACGCGGTGGTGAGCACGACCGTTACCAGCCCAGCGACTAGGACCAGCCCACCGACCCACGCGGCCGGCAGCGGCGCGCCCTCGACCGCGGGCTCGCCGGCCATGACGTGCTCGGCCGCGGTCAGGATCGCCTCCTTGCTGAAGAAGCCGGCCAGCGGCGGGATCCCGACGAGCGCGGCCAGTCCAAGCGTCATGGTCACGAACGTGATCGGCATCGCCGCTCGGAGCCCGCCGAGCGCGCGCAGCGAGTTCGTCCCGACCACGTGGATCACCGCTCCGGCGCACAGGAACAGCAGTGCCTTGAAGGCGCCGTGGGTGAGCAGGTGGAACATCGATGCGCCGACGGCACCGACCGCGAGCGCGCCACCCATGTAGGCGAGCTGACTGACGGTCGAGTACGCCAGCACCCGCTTGATGTCGTCCTGGGCGAACGCCGCCACCGCAGAGCCGACCATGGTGATCGCGGCGATCACGCCGAGCACCGCCAGCGTGGCGGTGGCCACCGCGAACGCCGGATAAAGCCGCGCCACCAGATACATGCCGGCGGCGACCATGGTCGCCGCGTGAATAAGCGCACTGATCGGCGTCGGGCCGGCCATCGCGTCTGGCAGCCAACTGTGCAGCGGGAACTGGGCCGATTTCCCGACCACACCGCCGAGCAGCAGCAGAGTGGCCAGCGTCGCATGCTCGAGCTGTCCGGTCTGGGCGGTCTCGAGCACGTCGCCGATCCGGAACGAGCCGGCGTCCGCGGCCAGTACGAAGATCCCGAACAGGAACGGCACATCGCCGAGCTTGGTCATGACGAACGCCTTGACCGCCGCGCCCTGAACCCAGTCCTGTTCCCAGTAATGGCCGATCAGGAAGTACGAGCAGATGCCCATTACCTCCCAGCCGATCAGCAATACGATCAGGTCGCCGGAGAGCACGACCGTCAGCATCGCCGCGGTGAACAGCGAGACCAGCGCGGCATACGACGAGTAGCGCCGGTCGCCGTGCAGGTACTGCGTCGAGTAGACCTGGACCGCGAGCGCGACCGCGCAGACCATGACCGCGACTACCGCGGCAAGTCCGTCGACTCGGGTGCCGACTGTGATCGGGAACGCCCCGGTCGGGGTGAGCTCGCGGGTGGTTTCGACCACCACGCCGTCCCTGGCCAGCCACCAGATCGGCAAGGACAGCACCAGCGCCGCGCCCGTGGCGTACACGGCGAGCGGCGCCACCAAACGCGGGAACCGCGGCCCGAAGAGCAAGCCGACGGCCGCGGCGAGGAACGGGATGGCGGGCAGCAGGCCCGCGTACGCCCTCATTGCGCGGCCGCCTGTTCTCGAACCGCCTGCCGTGGAATCGCCTGTTCCGCTTCGGCCGCCTCCTCGACCAGGCGGTCGTGTTCGTACTCGCCAAGCTCGCGCAGCGCGTCGACGTCCGAGGTCTGCCGGTTCCGGAACACCAGCAGGATGATCGCCAGTCCGAGCCCGATCTCGGCGGCGGCGATCGTGATGATGTAGAGCGCGAACACCTGTCCGGCCCGCAGCCCGTCGCCCAGCCAGACGTCGAACGCCACCAGGTTGAGATTGACCGCGTTGAGCATGAGCTCGACGGACATCAGCACGAGGATCGCGTTTCGCCTGGCCAGCACTCCGTACACGCCGATGCTGAACAGCAGCGCGGATACCAGGAGCGGGTAGACCAGCCGCATCAGCGCTCGCCCTCCCGGGCGCCGTCGCCAACCCGGCCGGCTTGGTCGGCCGCGAGACTGCCGGTTACCGAGCCGTCGATTCCCGTGCCGTCGATTCCCGTGCCGTCGGTTCCGGGGCTAGCCGCGCCACCGCGGGAGAGCACGATCGCGCCGACCAGCGCGGCCAGCAGCAGCACGGACAGCGCCTCGAACGGGAGCACCCAGTAGCGGAAGATCGCGCTGCCTATCGCTCCGGACGATCCGGCCACGCCGGCATGCACGTCGACGTATGCGTCCCCGAACGCCTGGCCGACAACCGTGACCAGCACGCCGGCCGTCGCTCCGGCCACGCCGGCGGCCATCCACCGGTTGCCACTGGTGAACTCGGCCGAGTAGCCGATCGGCGCCCTGGTCAGCATCAGACCGAACAGCAGCAGCACGACCACGGCGCCGACGTAGATCAGCACCTGTACCCAGGCGACCAGCTCAGCGGTAAGCAGCAGGTAGCAGCCGGCCAGGGCGCCGAGAGTGACCACCAGCCAGAGCGCGGCGTGTACCAGGTTCCGGGACGAGACCACGAGCAGGGCGGCGCCAACCGCAACCGCCCCGAGCAATAGGAAGAGGACCTCGACTCCGGTCACGGGCCGCTCCCCGGCTCGCCAGGCGATGGCGGGGTCGAGGGCGGCGGCGACGGCCGGGACGACGGCGGCGACGGCGGAGATGAAGGCGCCGACGGCCGGGTCGAGGGCGGCGGCGACGGCGGAGATGAAGGCGCCGACGGTGCGGACTCCGCAGGCGGCGGCGGTTCGGCGGCCGCGGTAGCTGTGGTGAGCTCACGCGGTGACTCGGCGCCGGGGTCGTGTCCGGGCGGTGGCGGTACGGTCCACATCCAGTCCCGCAGCCGGTCCCGCTCGTGGGTGAGGTCCCTGATGTCCAGCTCCGCGTACTCGAACTCAGGCGACCAGAACAGCGCGTCGAATGGGCACGCCTCGATACAGATGCCGCAGTACATGCACAGGGAGAAGTCGATCGCGAACCGGTCGAGCACGTTGCGCTGCCGATCGCGGGCGCCGGGTTCGGTAGCCGGCACGGTCTCCTTGTGCGAGTCGATGTAGATGCACCAATCCGGGCACTCGCGGGCGCACAACATGCAGACCGTGCAGTTCTCCTCGAGCAGCGCGATCACGCCCCGGCTGCGCGGGGGCAACTCGGGCGGCTCGTCCGGATACTGCCGGGTCACCGAGCGGTGGGTCAGGTGCTGCCAGGTGACGACCAAGCCCTTGGCAAGTCCGCTCCCGGGAATCTGCACGCGCATATCATGCCTCGCCCCGGCGCCGCCGGTGCCGGGGGTGTCACTCCCAGACGTAATTCGTGACTGAGTCGCGACTCGCCGAGG
>DATFRM010000113.1:0-2456 GCA_035263265.1 Actinomycetes bacterium | reverse complement strand
CAGGTGCTGGCGGCCAGGGGTGAGTCCGTGGACACGATCGTGCTGACGGTCCCCGTATCGGGCCGCCGATCGGCCAGCGTGACCAGCCTCGGCAATATGGTCAGCCCGCTGCTGGTGCCCGTCCCGGCCGCCGGTGACCCGATCGGCCGCCTGCAGCAGGTCGCCGCGTACGTCGGGGCCCATAAGGCCGGGGCGACCGGCCCGGCGCCGATCGCGGTGTTGGGCTGGCTGTTCCGGGCCCTCGCGGCGCTCGGCGGCTACCGCTGGTACATGCACCACCAGCACCGGCTGCATAGCCTGGTCAGCCACGTTCGCGGTCCCGTGGAGCCGCTCACCTTCGGCGGATGCCCGATCGTCTCGGCGATCCCCGCCAGCGTGGGCGAGGCGGGGAACGGCACGGTCTACTTCCAGGTGCTGTCCTATGCGGGCACGGTCACCATCTCCGTGCTCACCGATCCCGACCATTTCCCCGAGCTCAACGCCCTGGCCGGGGCCCTGCGCGCCGAACTCGACCTGATCAGCCCGGGCTGCGCCACCCGGCACTGACCCGACCTTGATCAGGCTCGTGCGCAAATTTCAGACCCCACGAGAACAAACCAGCGGGTCAACGCCCCAAGGCCCGCGAAAGCCGATGACCGTGATTAAAGTCAGGTCTCACGAGCGCGAACCGCCGACCCATGCCTGTCCCTGTTCGAGGTAGTTGCCCGTGCGATCAGCAGGGTGTGGATCAGCTGCCGAAGAGTGCTTCTGTCAATCTCGTTTCCGCTGTCAGTTCGAGTGCATCGGCGGCTTTGCCGACCGCCACCTTGTAGGTGCCTTCGGTGATCCGCCATTGCCTGGCGTCGCCGTCGAAGCGGGCGAGCAGCCGCGGGTCTGCCGTCAGGGTTATGCGCCCGGACTCGCCGGGCTGCAGCTCCACGCGTTCGAAGCCGAGCAGCCTCATCCGCCGGTCCCCGGCGGCGTCGGTGAGGTAGAGCTGCGGCACGTCGGCACCGGCCCGGTCGCCGGTGTTGGTGACGGTGAAGGTCGCGGTGACCGTGTCGCCGCCGGTCACGTCAAGGTCGCTGTAGGCGAAGCTCGTGTAGCTGAAGCCGTGGCCGAACGCGTACATCGGCCTTGCGCCGGTCTTGGCGAACCAGCGGTAGCCGACCTCGGCGCCCTCGTTGTACTCGATGGTGGTTGGTGTGCCCCAGGGGGTGCCCATACCGGGCAGTTCGGGGCGCGGGGTTTGGTCGAGTCCGGCGGGGAACGTGACCGGGAGGCGGCCCGACGGGTTTACCTTTCCGGTGAGCACCTCGGCGATCGCCTGCCCGCCGGCCTGGCCGGGGTACCAGGCCTGGACGATCGCCTTGACCTTGTCGCGCCACGGCATCGAGACCGGGTTGCCGGTCTCGAGCACGACGATCGTGTTCGGGTTCGCGGTGGCGACGGCCTCGATCAGGTCGTCCTGGCCCCACGGCAGCGAGAGATCGGGCAGGTCGTAGCTCTCACCCTCCGGGCGGATCCCGAAGGCGATGACCACGTCTGAGCGCTTCGCAAGCAAAGCTGCCTCCGCCGGTGTCTGGCCGGGATCGAAGTCGACCTGTGCGCTCGGGAGAAGGCTCTTCAGCTCCGCGAGCGGCGACGATGGCATCAGGAACAGGTTTCGGCTTGCTCCCATCGGTCCGGCGCCGCCGATCGGGATCACGGCCGCGTACCCCCCTGCCGGAACGACGGCGCCCGAACCGGTACCGCTCACCACGGCGAGCTGGGCGTACCCGCCGATCACGGCGATCTTCGCGGACGTGTCGGTTGCCAGCGGCAGGACGCCGTCGTTCTTCAGCAGCACCATGCCCTGGCGCGCCGTCTCGAGCGAGATCTCGTTGTGCGCGGCTAGGTCGACCTCCGTCGCTTCGCCCCACGAGTCGAGGCCCACGGCGTAGACCGAGCGGAGGATGCGACGCACCATCTCAGACAGACGCTCTCTCGGGAACCTGCCCTCGGCGTACGCCTTCCTGAGCGGCTCGGTGAAGGCCTCACCGCCCCACTGCATCACGTCGAGCTGGACGCCACACTCCTGGTCGAGCCCCGCGAGCGCGAACTCCCAGCTCGCGGTCGCGCCCCAGTCGGACATCACCCAGCCCGGATAACCCCACCCGTCCTTGAGCACGTCCTGGAGCAGGACACTGTTGCCGCCGGTGTAGTCGCCGTTGACCTTGTTGTACGAGCTCATGATCGCGCCGGGCTGCGAGCGCTCGATCGCGATCTGGAACGCCAGCAGGTCGGACTCACGGTGCTCCGCCGGATCGATGACCGCATCGAGCCAGTGCCGGTTAGTCTCGTTGCAGTTCAGGCAGAAGTGTTTGAGCGTCGAGATCACGCCCTCGGCCTGAATGCCGTTGACCGACTCGGCGGCGAGAACGGCGCTGTGCCACGGGTCTTCGGAGAGGTACTCGAAGTTGCGCCCGTTGCGCGGA
>DATFRM010000112.1:0-7627 GCA_035263265.1 Actinomycetes bacterium | reverse complement strand
GTGCACCGGGCAACTCGCGCGGCACTTCGGGCTGCCGGTCCGCTCCGGCGGCGGGCTGACGTCCAGCCAGACCCCCGACGCGCAGGCGTCGTACGAGGCGCTGATGACGATGCTGCCGACCTTCCTCGCCGGTACGAACTGGGTGATGCACGCCGCCGGCTGGCTGGAGGGCGGTCTGGTCGCCGGCTACGAGAAGTTCATCGTCGACGTGGAGATCCTGCGGATGCTGCAGGTCGAGTTCACCCCGCTGGAAATCGATGAGGCCTCGCTGGCGTACGACGCCCACACCGAGGTCGGTCACGGCGGGCACTTCCTCGGCGCGGCGCACACTCTCGAGCGGTTCCGAACCTGCTTCTACCGGCCGATGCTGTCGTCCTCGGCGAACTACGAGAGGTGGATGCGCCAGGGTGGTCTGGACACTGCTGCTCGGGCCGGCGAGATCGCGCGCCAGCGACTGGCCGACTACGAGCCCCCGCCGATCGACGACTCGATCCGGGAGGCGCTGAGCGACTACGTCACCCGGCGACGCAAGGAGCTCGGCGACTGAGCACGCTGTCTACCAGCATCTATTGCGCACCAAGCAACGCGAGCATGGCGGAATCACGAGGTGGGTCATGCCGGATCTGTTCATCGCCGGACGCTGGGTGGCCGCCGTCGAGGGCGGGCGTCGCGACATCGTCTGCCCCGCCGACGGGACGCCGGTCCGTACCGTCGACGAGGCCGGCGCCGCCGACGCGGTGGCGGCGATCGCGGCAGCCCGGGCCGCGTTCGACGACGGCGCCTGGCCCGCGGTGGCGGCCACAGAACGCGGTGCGCTGCTATTGCGCGTGGCCGACCTGTTGGAGCGGGACCGCAAGGAGCTGTCCCGGGCCGAGTCGCTGGACACCGGCAAGCGGCTGGTCGAGTCGGAGTACGACGTCGACGATGTCGTCGCCTGCTTTCGCTACTTCGGCGGCGTGGCCGGCACGGAGGCCGGTCGGGTCGTGGACACCGGGCGCGACGACGCGATCAGCCGGATCGTCCGCGAACCGGTCGGCGTGTGCGGGCTCATCACGCCGTGGAACTACCCGCTGCTACAGGCCACCTGGAAGGTGGCTCCGGCACTGGCGGCGGGCAACACCTTCGTGCTGAAGCCGAGCGAGCTCACTCCATCGACCGCGATCATGCTCATCCGGATCCTCGCCGAGGTCGGGGTGCCCGACGGCGTCGCCAACCTCGTGCTCGGGGCCGGCCCGGTGGTGGGCGCCCCGCTCGCCGAGCACCCCGACATCGACCTGGTCTCCTTTACCGGCGGGCTGGCCACCGGCCGCCGGGTCATGGCGGCCGCGGCCGGCACGGTCAAGCGGATCGCACTCGAGCTGGGCGGCAAGAACCCGAACGTCGTCTTCGCCGACGCCGACCTGGAGACCGCGGTAGACCACGCGCTGACCGCGGTGTTCCTGCACTCCGGCCAGGTCTGCTCGGCCGGTGCCCGGCTGATCGTCGAGGACGGCGTGCACGACAAGGTCGTCGACGCCGTCGTCGATCGGGCGCAGCGGATCCGGCTCGGTGGCCCGTTCGATTCGGACGCCGAGACCGGACCGCTGATCTCGGCGGGTCACCTGGACAAGGTTGCCGACTACGTCGCCGCCGGTGTCGCCGAGGGAGCCGTGCTGCGTTGCGGCGGTCGGCGTCCGGACGACCCCGAGCTGGCCGGCGGCTTCTACTACCTGCCCACGGTGCTCGACGAGTGTCGATCCGGGATGCGCGTGGTGACCGAGGAGTCGTTCGGGCCGGTGCTCACCGTCGAACGGTTCCGCGACGAGGACGAGGCGGTGCGCCTCGCTAACGACACCGTCTACGGCCTGGCCGGAGCGGTCTGGAGCCAGGACGCGGGCCGCGCCCAGCGGGTCGCGCAGCGGCTGCGGCACGGAACGATCTGGATCAACGACTACCACCCCTACCTGCCGCAGGCCGAGTGGGGCGGATTCAAGCAGTCCGGGATCGGTCGCGAGCTCGGCCCGACCGGGCTCGACGAGTACCGCGAGATAAAACACATCTGGCAGAACGTGCGCCCACGCCCGCAGTACTGGTTTCCCCGACACGGAGCGCTTGATGAGGGCTGACCAGGCGGCGATGCACCGGCTGCTGTCCACTCCACGAGAGCCTCGGGCGCTGGCACCCGTAGCCGCTCACACGGCCCGGCAACAGAGCTGTCTCAGTCCGCTCGACCTGCCTTGACAGACTTCCGACCCACCCTGACGCTTGTTGCACATTGCACCACCTGTTGCTCCTGGTAAGACGCCCACCGGACCGCGACGCGGAGGGAAGCGGAGCGCTGCATGGCCGAACGCTTTGACGTAGTCATCGTCGGCGGCGGCTCTGCGGGCTCGGTGCTGGCAAACCGGCTCACCGAGGATCCGGCTACCCGGGTCCTGGTGCTCGAGGCCGGCCGTCCCGCGTACCCGTGGGACGTGTTCGTCCAGATGCCGGCGGCGCTCGCGTTTCCGATCGGTAACCGCTTCTATGACTGGGGCTACCGGTCCGAGCCCGAGCCCCAGCTCGCCGGCCGCCGGATCTACCACGCCCGGGGCAAGCTGCTCGGCGGATCGAGCAGCATCAACGGGATGATCTTCCAGCGTGGCAACCCGCTCGACTACGAGCGCTGGGCCACGGTCCCGGGCCTGGCCAACTGGAACTTCGCACACTGCCTGCCGTACTTCCGGCGGATGGAGGACTGCACGGCCGCGGCCACCGACGACCCGCTTCGCGGCCGCGGTGGTCCACTGCGGTTGGAGCGCGGCCCGGCCGACAATGTGCTGTTCCAGGCCTTCCTCGCCGCCGCGGAGCAAGCCGGGTACGCCAAGAGCGACGACCTGAACGGGATCCGGCAGGAGGGCTTCGGGCCGTTCGACCGCAACATCAGCCGGAGCCGGCGCTTCGGCGCGGTCGCCGCCTACCTTCGACCGGCGCTGCACCGGCGGAACCTGACGGTCCGGACCCGTGCGCTAACCCACCGGGTGCGGTTCGCCGGCCACCGAGCCGTCGCAGTCGACTACGAGGTAAGGGGCCGGCTGCGGCTGGTCGAGGCCGGCGAGATCATTCTCTGCGGCGGCGCGTTCAACACCCCGCAGCTGCTGCAGCTCTCCGGAGTCGGCCCGGCTGCGCACCTGGGCGGGCTGGGCATCGACATCGTCGCCGACCTGCCCGGCGTCGGTGCGAACCTGCAGGACCACCTCGAGGTCTACGTCCAGCACGCGTGCCGGCAGCCGGTGTCCATGCAGCCGTACCTGAAGTGGCGGCACCGGCCGTGGATCGCGGCGGCGTGGCTGTTCGGCCGGACCGGTCCCGGCGCCACCAACCACTTCGAGGCCGGCGGCTTTGCCCGCGGCAACGACGAGGTCGGCTACCCCAACCTGATGTTCCACTTCCTGCCGATCGCGATCCGGTACGACGGGTCGGCGCCCGCTGGTGCGCACGGCTACCAGATCCACGTCGGCCCGATGTACTCCGACGCCCGCGGCACCATCCGTATCGCCAGCACTGATCCGCACCAGTACCCGCGGCTGCGCTTCAACTACCTGTCCACCGCCCAGGATCGGCGGGAGTGGGTGGAAGCGATCCGGGTCGCGCGGCACATCCTCGGCCAACCCGCGCTCGCCCCGTTCGACGCGGGTGAGACCTCGCCCGGCCCGGACGTGACGACCGACGAGCAGATTCTTGCCTGGGTAGCCGGCGACGCCGAGACCGCGCTGCACCCGTCCTGTACCTGCCGGATGGGCACCGATCCGGGCTCGGTGGTCGATCCGACGACGATGGGAGTGCACGGCACCGACGGCCTTCGGGTAGTCGATGCGTCGGTCTTCCCCTCGATCCCGAATGGCAATATCTTCGCGCCCACGATGATGGTCGCCGAGCGTGCTGCCGACCTGATCCGTGGATACACCCCACTGGCGCCGGCGGTGGTCGATTTCTACCGGCGCAGCGCAGCGGGGGGAACCGCGCCCGTGGCCCACCGGGCCGGTCGGGTCGCGAGCGCCGATCGGGAGGAGGTGGGCGCCTGATGCCGGCATCCACCTCGGCACTGGACGTCACCGGTCTGTGGAAGGTCTTCGGCCCGAGTGGCCGGGGCGGCAGCGACGGCATCGTCGGAACCCCATTAGCCGAGCTGCCCGCGGCCGAGCTGCGCCGGCGGACCGGATGCGTGGCCGCGGTCCGGGACATCTCGTTCGACGTACAGCGCAACGAGGTCTTCGTGGTCATGGGCCTGTCCGGGTCGGGGAAGTCCACGCTGGTGCGCTGCCTGACCCGGCTGGTCGAGCCGACCGCGGGGACCGTCCTGCTCGACGGCGAGGATCTCGCCGCGGCCGACGCCAAGCGATTGCGTGAGCTCCGCCGCAACCGGTTCGCGATGGTGTTCCAGAACTTCGGCCTGTTACCGCACCGGCGGGTCATCGACAACGTCGCCTACGGGCTCGAGGTTCGTGGCGTCGGGAAGGCCCAGCGGCACGAGCGCGCCCGCGAGGTGCTCGACCTGGTGGGCCTGACCGGGTACGAGGACTACTACCCCGACCAGCTCTCGGGCGGAATGCAGCAGCGCGTCGGGCTCGGCCGGGCCCTCGCCGTCGACCCGGATGTGCTGTTCTTCGACGAGCCGTTCTCGGCCCTCGACCCGCTGATCCGCCGCGACATGCAGAACGAGGTCATCCGGCTGCACCGCGAGGTCGGCAAGACGATGGTGTTCATCACCCACGATCTGCACGAAGCGCTGCGGCTTGGCGATCGCATCCTGATCATGCGCGAGGGCGAGACGGTCCAGCTCGGCCGGCCGGACGAGGTTGTCGGTGCGCCGGCGGACGACTACGTGCGCGACTTCGTCGCGGACGTGCCGCGCTCGCACGTTCTCACCCTGTCCTGGGTCATGCGCCCGCCAACCCCCGACGACCCGATGGACGGTCCCGTGCTGCCGCCGGACATGGTCGTGCGCGATGCCGCGCGGGTGGTGCTCTCCGCCAATGCGCCGGTCCGGGTGGTCGGCGACGGCGAGTTGCTCGGCGTGGTCGACTCGGAGGCGATCCTGCGGGTCACCGTCGCCGAAGACAGGGCCCCGGCGACCCGCACGCAGTCCGCGGTGGTGGCCGGATGACCACCGTCACCGTCGCCGCAGGCTCGGTGCCCTGGTGGCGGCGGATAACCCGGCCCTGGATCGTGGGCGGGATCCTCGCCGCCTGGGTCGTGCTCGGCACCGTGCTACGCGGTCGGGACACGCTGACGCTGGCCACCCAGGACACCACCCCGCTGCACGACTCGCTTACCGATATGCGCAACTGGGTCGACACTCACCGGTCCACTTCCCCGTTCTTCGGCGGTGTCGTGGACACCGTCCGCAACGGCGTTGGCTCGCTGACCACCGCCCTGCAGAACCTGATCAGCCAGCCGTCGTTCGACCGGCCGGTGCCACTGGTCGGCTGGCTCGGGGTGGTGGCGCTGGCTACGTTCGGCGCGTACGCGCTGGGCAACCTACGGGTCGCGATCCTCACCGCCGCCGGCTTCGTGGGAGTCGGCTTGCTCGGGCTGTGGCAGGAGAGCATGGACACTCTGGCGCTGACCGTCGCGGCGGTGCTGCTGAGCCTCGCAATCGGTATCCCGCTCGGCGTCTATGTCGCGCTGTCCCCGACCGCCGAGCGGCTGGTCACCCCCGTGCTCGACACCATGCAGGCGATGCCCACGCTGGTGTACCTGGCGCCACTGACGCTGTTCTTCCTCATCGGGCCACCGGCCGCGGTCATCGCAACTCTGATCTACGCCATGCCCCCCGTAGTGCGGCTCACCGCGCTCGGCATCCGCCAGGTCAACGCGGCTGCGCTGGAGGCAAGCCGATCGCTCGGCGCCACCCGCTGGCAGCTGCTGCGTACGGTCCAGCTGCCGATGGCCAAGCGCACGATCGTAGTCGGCATCAACCAGACCACGATGGCCGCGTTCTCGATGGTGATGATCGCGGCCTTGATCGCGGGCCCCGGTCTCGGCCAGACCGTGTTGCAGGGACTGTCGGCGCTGGACGTCGGCCGGGCGTTCACGGCCGGCTTGGCAATCGTGATCCTCGCCATCGTCCTCGACCGGGTGACCACCGCGGCCAGCGAACGGGCCGAGACGACCTACCGGGCTGGCGTCAACGAGCGCACCCGGCGTACCCGGCGCTGGATACTCGCCGGCGGTGGCGCGCTGACCGCGATCGCGCTCTACCTGTCCTACAGCTACTACTGGGCGTCCACCTTCCCCGGCCCGAAACGAGGCGGTGTCATCGGCTTTACCATCGACGACGCGGTGAACTCCGCCACCGACTGGGCCAGGCACACGTTGCACCCCATGACCGACGCGATCACTAAGGGCGTGACGTACGGCTTGATCAACCCACTGCAGACGCTTATCGCCGAGTCGCCCTGGTATCTGGTCTGCGCGGTCGTGCTGGCGCTGACCTGGACGCTGGCCGGTGAGCGCTCGCTCATCGTGGCGAGCGTCTGCCTGGGCCTGCTGCTGGCCAGCGGTCTGTGGGAGTCCTCGATGGTCACCCTGACGTCGGTGCTGGTTGCGACGATCATCGTGGTCGCGCTCGGGGTGGTGGTGGGGGTGGTGCTGGCCCACAGTCCCCGGGTGGACGTGCTGGTCCGGCCGGAGCTCGATGCCGCCCAGGTACTGCCGGCCTTCGTCTACCTCGTGCCGTTCGTGGGTCTGTTCGGCCCGACCCGGCTCACCGCCATCATCGCGGCGGTCGTCTTCGCGTTGCCCGTGGTCATCAAGATCGTTGTAGACGGTGTCCGGGCGGTACCGCCCGCCACTGTCGAGGCGGGCATCGCGTCCGGCTCGAGCCGATGGCAGATCATCACGAAGGTGCAGCTGCCGCAGTCCCGCAATGCCCTGGCCCTCGGCGCCAACCAGGGCCTCATCTATGTACTGAGCGTGGTCGTCATCGGCGGCCTGGTCGGCGCCGGAGCGCTCGGCTACCTCGTGGTGGCCGGCTTCTCCCAAAGCGAGCTCTTCGGAAAGGGGCTCGCGGCGGGGATGGCGATCGTCGTGCTCGGCATCCTGCTTGACCGCGTCACGCAGGCCGCCGCACGACGCGCACAAGATCGCGAGCATCGCCTTACCAAGCAACGACAACGGTCGAAATGGGGGTTCTCATGAAGTTCACGAGAAAGTGGGCAGCCGCGCTGGCGGCCGCCCTGTTGGGCGCGATATCGCTCACCGCCTGCGGCAGCGACATCGAGTCATCGTCATCGGCATCGCAGGCGCCATGCGGCACGGTCAACATCGCGGTCAACCCCTGGGTCGGCTACGAGGCCGACGCAGCGGTCGTGTCCCATGTCCTGAAGACCAAGCTCGGCTGCACGGTGGAGCTGAAGAATCTCACCGAGGAGGTGTCCTGGCAGGGCTTCGGCTCCGGCACGATCGACGTGATCCTGGAGAACTGGGGCCATGACGACCTCAAGCAGAAGTACATCGAGCAGCAGAAGGTAGCCGTCGAGGTCGGCCAGACCGGCAACAAGGGGATCATCGGCTGGTACATACCGCCCTGGCTAGCCGAGAAATACCCGGACATCACCGATTACAAGAACCTCAACAAGTACGCCAACCAGTTCAAGACCACCGA
>DATFRM010000111.1:0-8089 GCA_035263265.1 Actinomycetes bacterium | reverse complement strand
GCCGCCCGGGTCCGACGTTTGGCCGCGCGACCGGTACTTCAGCTCGGAGCTGGACGCGTACGCGACATTCGACCCGGCCGCCGGCGCCGACAGCAGCGGAGGCCCAGCCGTGACGATCGGCCTCAACCGCCCGTGGCAGCTGGCGCCCGCAGGGCCCGATGTCTACGTCGCCGACGACTGGCTGACCCTGCGGTTCGCCGACGCCGGGCAGACGCTGCTAATCAGCGAGGCCGGGGCGCGCCGGGTCCGGTTCAGCCGAGTGGCCGGCGAGGACGGTCCGGCCCCCGGGTTCATTCGCGGCCTTCGGTAGCCGACCCGCTAGCCGACCCCGCTAGCCGACCCCGCTAGCCGACCCCGTTAGCCGATCTCGCTCGCCGATCTCGCCCGCCGGCTCGCTACCGTTCGAGTACCGCCCGCAGCTCCCCGGCCAGCGTGATCATCGCGGTCCTGGCCGCCTGGCTGAGATCGATCATGTTGGCGAACCCGTGAATCAACGTCGATTCCCGGCGGAACAGCACCTCGGTCCCGGCGTCTCGCAGCGTGGCCGCGAACGCCTCCCCTTCGTCTCGGAGCGGATCGAAGCCAGCGGTCACGATGATTGCCGGTGGCAGCCCGGACAGGTCTGGAGCGTTCAGCGGGGACAGCCGCGGGTCGGAGCGATCGGCCTGTCCCGAGTAGCACTGCTGGAACCAGTCGATCTCGGCACGGGTGAGGAAGAAGCCGTCTCCGAACAGCTCGAGCGAGGGATGGTCGGTGTACCGGTCGACCGGCGGGTAGATCAACAGTTGTGCGGCCGGCTTCGGGCCGTCCTCGTGCGCCAGCCGGGCCGAGGCCACGGCGGCCAGGTTGGCACCGGCGCTGTCGCCGCCGACGGCGATGCGAGCCGGGTCGGCGTCCAGCTCGGCCGCGTGTGCGAACGTCCACTGCAGCGCGGCGTCCGTATCGAGCGACGCCGCCGGGAACGGATGCTCGGGCGCCAGCCGGTAGTCCACGGCGAGCACGTGCATGCCGCCGTACCGGCACAGCAGCCGGCAGGTCTGGTCGTGCGTGTCCAGGTCGCCGACCACAAATCCGCCGCCGTGCAGGAACAGCAGCAGCGGATGCGGTCCGGGATCCGGCCGGATCGGGGCGTAGTGCCGCGCCGCCAGTGGGCCTACCGCGCCGTCGACGGTGAGGTCGGTCACCGCACCGACACGGATTGGCAGCCCGGTCGCGGCCGCCGCCTCGTGCCGGGTCTGCACTCTGGCCGCTTTGGGCGACATCCGCTCCAGTGGAGTGAGCCGGAGCCGGGCCCGGACCGCGAGCAGGAACTGCACCTCCGGATCAAGGGTGAGCCCATCGCGCACCACCGGGACCTGACCGGACAGCCTGAGCTGCCAGCCGGCCGGCAGGTGGAGCAACGTGCACGCGACCCGGTACTGAACCCGATCGACCCGGTGGTGGATCCGGTCAACGGCCGGCCGCCATCGGCGCCGCCCGGCCGATTCAGACACCGGCCGTCGGCGCCGTCGACCGGTCAGCTCAGCCACCCCCACACCCACCCCGGTCGTCGGTCATTCGAACTCCACCGTCCGCCGCCCAGCGTTGTTACTGGCCAGTATGATCTAGCCTTGCCGGCTACGCCAGGACCCCGCCCGGCCAGCGGCTGACCCCGGCCACCCGGCACCTCCGGGCCGAGCGTAAAGAGCTGGGAAAATCTCCGGCCGATGTGATCACTAGCGCGGCCAACCGTGTGATGCTCCCGGCCATGAGCCGCCGCCTTAGTTCGGCCATGTTTGCGCTGATCGCCGCCGCGGTGCTCGTGGGCTGCGGGTCGGACGGCACCGACGGGCCGGGAAGCACCGCTACCTCGGCCGCTGCACCGTCGCCGTCGCCGGCCACGCCATCTCCCACCGGCCCGGCCGACCTGGCCATTCAGGTGACCGGCCCGATCGGTCTAGCCACTACCGGCGGCGATGCCTTGTGGGCGGTCAGCTCGGACCAGGATGCGGTGGTCCGAATCGATCCGTCCACCGGGCAGGTGCGCGGCACGGTCGAGGTCGGCGACACCCCGCTGCGATTGGCCGCGGACGGCGATCTGTTGTGGGTGACGGTGTTCCGCGCCGGACAGGTGGTCGCGATCGATACCGCGAGCGGCGAAATCGCGCACACCGTCCGCCTTGGAGACGGCCCGGAGGGAGTCGCGGTCGGACACGGTGCGGTCTGGGTGGTACGGCAGGACGCGGCCAAGCTGACCAGGCTCAGCAAGACCGGGAAGGTGCTCGGACACACCCCACTTGGCTTGCAGCCGCGGCTGGTCGCGATCGGTTCGGATCACGTCTGGGTGGCCAACTTCGGGGCCGGCACCCTGACCCGGATAAGGCCGGACGGATCCGGCGCCAAGACCACAGGCAAGATCTGTGACGGCGCGCAGGGCATCGCGGTCGGAGCCGGCGTGGTCTGGGTGACCTGCACCACCGGCGACGAGGTCGTCGCGGTGGATGTCGCGACGCTACGGGTCCGTGGCCGGCTCCAGGTCGAGGACGAGCCGGATGCGATCCGACTCCTCGATCGGCACCTCTGGGTCGTCACCACCGCCGGACCCACCCTGGTCGAGATCGATCCGGATCCGGACGCACCGGCCGAGCTCGATCGGATCCCGCTCGGGGACGCGCCAGCGCTGTTCGACCAGGGCAACGTGGATCTGACCGCGACCGGCGACGCACTGTGGGTGTCCTCTTTCGGCGAAGACCGGGTCTACCGCGTCCGCCCCGACTGATCCGGTCCGGCAGGATTGCCGGATGAGCCGAGGTGGCGACTCGGCGGCCAGGGTGCTGGCCCGGCTGCCCGATCCCGCGGAGTCCACGTCTGAGCGGTGTTTCCTGGTCTGCATTGAGGGGCTGGGCGGGTCCGGCAAGTCCATGCTCGCCGCCGCGATCCAGCGCCGCTACCCCGGCCAGATGCAGGTGATCTCCGGAGACGACTTCTACGGACCCGAGGAACGCGATTGGCGCAGTTGGAGTCCGCGCGAGGGATACCTGCGCTATTTCGATCACAAACGGCTCGAGCGGGAGCTGCTGCGTCCACTCCGAGCGGGCGCCGTGGCCGGGTTCCGGCGGTACGACTGGCCCACCAACACCCTGGCCGAGTGGGTGGAGGTACGGCCGTCAGGTCTGATCGTGGTGGAGGGGGTCTACCTGCTACGTCGGCGGCTCCGCCGGTACTGGGACTTCTCCGTGTACGTCGAGGCGCCACGCGATGTACGGCTGGCTCGAATGTATGCGCGCGGAGAGAACGACCCTGGATGGATCAGCCGGTGGGCGGCCGCGGAGGACTATTACGAGCGGATCGAGCGGCCTTCGGCGCACGCGGATCTGGTCGTCAACGGATTCTGATGCGCGCCGATCATTCGATCGGCCACTCGTGCACGGGCGCGTTGGTGTGCATATGCGTGATGTATCGCTCGAGGACGGCGCGCTGCGCCTCGAAGCGGTCCATGCCCTTCTCGTCCTCGAAGTGCCGCAGCGCAGCCAGCTGCCAGGCGGCACCGTTCATCCCGGTCAGACACCGCTGCTCGATGATGCCCAGCAGCCGGTCCCGCTCCGTAGGGTCGACGCCCCAGCTGTCCAGACCTTGGTACGCCAGCGGCAGCAGCCGGCGCAACACCAGCTCCTCGACCGGGACCGTTCCCATGCCAGGCCAGTACAAGTGCGCGTCGATGCCATGCCTGGCGGCGGCGTGGAAGTTCTCCTCGGCCGCGCTGAACGACATCTGCGACCAGACGGGACGCTCCATCTGGGCCAGCACCCGTACCAGGCCGAAGTAGAACGCGCCGTTGGCCAAGATGTCCGCCACAGTCGGTCCGGACGGCAGCACCCGGTTCTCCACCCGCAGGTGTGGCCGGCCCCGAACCACGTCGTACACCGGTCGGTTCCACCGCCAGATCGTGCCGTTGTGCAGCCGCAGCTCGCTCAGCGTCGGGGTGTCGCCGCGGTTGAGCACCTCGACCGGGTCCTCGTCCTCGACGATCGGCAGCAGCGCCGGGTAATACCGGACGTTCTCCTCGAACAGGTCGAACACCGAGGTGATCCAGCTCTCCCCGAACCAGACCCGAGGCCGCACCCCTTGCGCCTTGATCTCCTCGGGCCTGGTGTCGGTAGCCTGCTCGAACAGCGGGATCCTGGTCTCCTGCCAGAGCACCTTTCCGAGCAGGAACGGCGAGTTCGCACCGAGCGCGACCTGGACGCCGGCGATGGTCTGCGCTGCGTTCCAGTACGCCGCGAACTCGGCCGGGCTGACCTGCAGGTGGAACTGGATGCTGGTGCAGGCGGCCTCGGGCGCGACGGTGTCCGCGGTCACCGCCAGCCGCTCGATCCCGTCGATGGCGATGGAGAGATCCTCGCCGCGGGCCGCGAAGATCGACTCGTTCAACAGCTTGTACCGCGGGTTCGCCGACAGCGAGTCCATGGTGAGGTGCTGGCGGCGCAACGTCGGCAGGATCCCGATCATCACCATGTGCGCGCCGACGGTACGTGCCTTCTCCTCGGCGGCGTTGAGGCTGGCCCTGACCTCGCGCTCGACCTCGGTGAGCCCACCTTCGCCGAGCCGGCGCGGCCGGACGTTGACCTCGATGTTGTACTGGCCGAGTTCGGTCTGGTAGTCCGGATCGGCGATCGCATTGAGCACGTCGGCGTTACGCATGGCCGGCTCGGCGTGTTCGTCGACCAGGTTCAGCTCGATCTCGAGCCCGGTATGCGGGCGCTCGAAGTCGAACCGCGACTCGCGCAACATCTGCGCGAACACATCAAGGCAGCGACGTACCTTCAGCCGGTATCGCTGGCGGTCTTCGCCGGTGAAGCTACGAGCATCGACTTCTTGACCCATCCGGCACCCCCGGGTGGCTATTGCCTACGACCCTTCGACCCACTGACCAACGTGGCACAGCCTGCGCCAACTGGAAAAGGGGCACTGGCCTGCGAATCGGCGCTCACCGCTGCCGATCGATCGCCAAGTTCTTTGTTTGGGGCCGCGTTCGGCGAGCAACCCACGACAAACGCATGTCGGTCAATGACCGAACGCAATTCGGTAGCGGGAGGACCAGCAATGAAGATGCTGAAGTTTGCCGCCGGGCTGGCAGTCGGCTACGTCCTTGGCGCTCGCGCGGGACGCGGACGCTACCAGCAGATCGTCGAGGGTGCTCGCAGCCTCGCCGACCAGCCGGCCGTCGCGCAGGCCCAGGAGAAGGTGACCAACCTGTTCAGCGGGGACGAGGACCGCGGAACGACGAGGCTGTCGTCGGCGGGCAGCACCGCCGGTCCGGCGTCGACCAAGCGCGAGCCGCCGAGCCAGCGCAGCACCACCCCGCCGGCCGGCAACTCGACCCCACCGGCGGGTAGCACCGGGAGCGTTGTGCCGTAAACGGCGGGGCGGCCCCCGCGCCGCGTCCGCCGGCCACGTCAGCCGGTTGCGCGCGCGTCTTCCGGTCGCTGGAGCACGGATCGGTAGATGCGCTCGTAGCCGGCTGTCATGATCTTCAGGTCGAAGTTCCGTTCCACGTGCTCCCGGCAGTCCGCGGCAGACACCCGGGATACGCCATCGATCGCTTCTGGCAGCTGATCGAGTTCCGTTCGCACGAAGCCCGTTACGCCGTCGGCGACGACCTCCGGCACCGCCCCGCGACCCAGCGCGACAACCGGCGTGCCGCAGGCCATCGCCTCGATCATGACCAGACCGAACGGCTCCTCCCACCGGATGGGAAAGAGGAAGCAGTACGCTGCGGCCATGAGCTGCCGCTTCTCGTCCGCGTCGGCCTCACCGACATGCTCGACGTCCGGGCCCAGCCGCGGCCGGACCGCCGCGTCGAAGTACTCCTGTTCCGGCTGTTCGTTGATCTTCGCCGCCAGTACGATCCGGCGGCCGGCCGCTCGTGCCGCGTCGATCGCCAGATGGACGCCCTTCTCCGGGTTGCAACGGCCGAGGAACAGCGCGAAGTCATCCTTGTCCTCGCGGTAGGGATAGCTCGATACATCGATTGCGTTGTGCACGACGCCCGACCAGTGCAGATCCGGTGCCTGCCGGCGCTGCGACTCGGAGATCGCCACCAGCGAGACCGACGTGCCGAGGTCCCGGTAGTACTCCCCGATCTCGTCGTCCACCGGACCGTGCGCGGTAACGATCGTCGGAGCGGCGCGACCCCTAGCGGTGAGCGGACCGACCGCCGTGTGATCATGCACGACGTCTATGGCCTGCTCGTTGAGAAACCGGGCGGCCCGGGCCAGGTGGAGCAGTTCCGGCATCCCCTCGCCGATCCGCTCGGTCGGCGCCTCCTCGAACGTGGCTAGGTAGCGACCTGGCACCTCGCCGGCGGGACCGGCGCCGATCAGCACCACGTCATGCCCGCGGCCGTCGAGACCAGTGATCAGATCCGCGACCATCGCCTCGATGCCGCCGTAGCCGTTCGGCGGCACCGGGTACCAGGGCGGCGCGATCATCGCTATCCGCAATCTGTTGTCCTCGCTCATGATCCGATCCTCTCGAGCGGCCGGTGGTCACTCCTGTACCCCGCCGATCTCCCGATCGCGGAGTCGCGAGGGTCAAAGGTCCAGGTTCGACGGATGTCCAGCGCGGTACCCGGTCGCGCTGGCGTTTGTGCTCTCGCTGCCGGCGCTCTCGTCATCGGCGCTCTCGTGCCGGCGCTCTCGTTGTCGCCGCGCTGGCCGGTGCCGGCTGGACACTAAATCCGGGCTCGCGGCCTATCCAGCTCTCCACCCGAGCCATCACAAGCAGGCTCGCCATTAGAACCATTGGCAGGAGCAGGGCCGCGTAGAGCATTTTCCCTGACTCTCCGGATTGGCTGCACCGAAACGGTCCGCGGTTCGTTGTGACCTGCTTCGACTTGGAACGGCCCGCGATCTCAACTACTGGAATCGGTGGTATTCGGCCGGTAGCGGGATGCCGAATCGGGCGCAGAGTTTGGAGACGTCGGCCCAGTCTGCTTCGTCGAGCTGATATCCGGTATGCGACAGCACCAGCCACTCCGCCGTAGTGCAGGCCACTGGCCGGCCGTCGATCCGGCCGGTGCCGGCGAGCGCACTGGCTGGGTACCAATCGTCGTTTTCCGGCGGCCCGTACCGGCCGTTCCCAGCTGAGTCGAGCACGATCACGTGGAAATCGATCTCGTGCCCGCCGATGTCGCCGAGCACAAAGTTCCATGGGCGCGTGTCGTCGCGCGGAACCGACCGGTAGCCGCGCCCGTGCAGCACGTCCACGGCAGTGGACAAGTCGCGCTCCTCGATCACGATGTCCAGGTCGTCGTGCCGCCTGGTCTGCACGCCGAGGCAGGCGTCGACGGCCCAACCGCCATCGATCCAGATCCGGACACCGTGCGACGCCATCAGATCGAGAAACGCCAAGACATCCGCCGCCGTCATCTCCGGCACTTCCCCGTCCGCCTCCCTCCGACCCGCCAATGCCACCCCAACGATCATCTCGGTGCCCCGCTACCGGACGCGAACCGAATATCGGCTCCTGCTGTCAGCACGACGCACCCGCGATCACTCCGGTGGGCACAACCTCATCCCATCCCGTATCGATCACACCCCGTGTCGGCGAGTCTGGCCACCGAATTTGTCGGTGGTGCCGGGTAGCGTGGTTGTCGAACAGATGTTCTAGCGCGATGGCACACGGGGGCGTCAGCGATGCGAGCACGTGATGTCGGCGCGGGGCTAGCCGGTTCGGCCAGCCGACCGCGGCGGCCGGGTGTGCTGCCAGAGCCGGCCGCGCCGGATCTGTCGGTGTTGGCCACGCTTCCGCCGGGTGCGGGGTTGGCGTCGGTGTTGGAGTCGGTCGACGCATCGAGGGTGGACGATTTCGATTTGGTGGATGTGATCGCGGCGTGTGATCGGCAGGCGGCGTGGGCGGCGGCCGTGCAGGCGGTGGCGGTCGCGGAGTTGGCGGGGCGGGCGGTGTTCGCCGGGCGGCGGGTGGATGCGCGGCGGCTGGCCGGGATGGAGATCTCGGCGCGGCTGCGGTTGTCCCCGGGCGCGGGGGAGCATCGGGTGGTGGTCGCGCAAACCCTGGTCGCCACGCTGCCCGCGACCCTGCGGGCGTT
>DATFRM010000110.1:0-15422 GCA_035263265.1 Actinomycetes bacterium | reverse complement strand
GGGCACCAGGAGTGGATTATTCAGGCGGTCAAGCCCGGCCAGGCCACGGTGCGGGCGTTCGGCGATGCGATGTGCCCGCCCGGCACTCAATGCTTCATCGGCGACAAGATCGTCCAGATCGCTATTCAGGTCACCAGCTGACCGAAGCGCCAAGCGTAAAGGCGCGGAATGCGGCCAGGGGCTCAGATGGAGGACGGCTGGGTGATGGGTAGCCGCACCTGGAAGTGGGTGTCGCCGGGCTTGGAGGTGACGCCGATGTCGCCGCCGTGCCGGTTCACCACGATCCGGTAGGAGATGTCCAGACCGATCCCGGTGCCCGCGCCAGGCGGTTTCGTCGTGAAGAACGGTTCGAAGACCCGCTGGCGCAGTTCCGCTGGGATGCCGGGGCCGGTGTCGCCGATGTCGACCAGTACCCGGTCACCGTCGAGTGCGGTTCGGATCGTGAGCGTGCCCGAGCCGTCCATCGCATAGACCGCGTTGTCGATGAGGTTGGTCCAGACCTGGTTGAGTTCGGCGGGATGCGCGGGGATCTGCGGCAGGGTGCGGTCGAAGTCCTTGACCACCCGGATCCCGTCTCCGATCTTGTGGGTGAGGATGACCAGCGTGCTCTTCAGCCCGTCGTGCACGTCGATCCATTGATGCGAGGCTCGGTCCGCCTGGGAGTACTGCTTGGCCGCGGCCACCAGGGTCGAGATCCGGTTGCCCGCGTCCTCGATATCGGTCATCAGCTGCTCGGTCTCGAGCGCGTAGCCGATCCAGCGCAGCGCCTGATCCAGCAGTGCGGGACCGACGGTAGTGGCGACCTCCTCCAGGCAATCACGGTCCAGACCGCCGGCGGCGAAGATCGGTGCGAGATCCCAGGCGGCCGCGACGTCGTGCTCGTCCAGCCAGTCGGTGAGCTCGTCCTCGAGATCGGCGGCCTGCACCGGGGTCAGCTCCGGCGCCTTGGCGGCCCGCTCGATGATCGGCTCCACCACGTGGGTCAGCGCACGCAGCTGCTCGGCCTCGATCCGGCCATCGGCCAGCATGGCCAGCTTGTGCCTCATGCCGGCGACCCGCTCGCGCAGCGCCGCGGTGGCTCGAACCGTGGCCGCGGCCGGGTTGTTCAGCTCGTGCATCAGCCCGGAGGTCAGCGAACCCAGCGCGGCCAGCCGCTGCCGCTCGCTGACCACCATCTGGCTCTTGATCATCCCGAAGAACAATCCTTCGAGCAGGTGCATCGCCATCGGGAACCATTCGCGGACGATCGTCCCGAAGTCCGCGGCGCGCAGCACGAAGAACTGGCTCTCGCTGACCGCTCGCATGGTGGCCAGGTAGGTGCGCGGTACGCCCGGTTCGTCGCGCAGGTATGCCTGGGTGGCACCCATGTAGACGCCGCGCTGGTCGGTGCGAATGGTTTCCACGTCGTCCTGCTGAACCCGGCGGGACAGCGCCAGCGCTCCGGACAGCAGCACGAAGAAGGACTCGGCCGGAGCGCCCTCGCTGAACACGATGGCGCCGGCCGGATAGTCGTGCACTGTGCCGCGCTCGGCCAGCCAGTCGAGCTGGTCATCGGTCAGCGCCTCGAATAGGAAGAGTGTCTTCAGCTCGGCCGGCGTGAGCTTCCCGGTCATTGGGTCTCCAGGAATGAGTGCACCAGGGTTACCGCCATCGCGCCCTCGCCGACCGCCGACGCCACGCGCTTGACCGAGTTGGCCCGCACATCACCGGCGGCGAAGATGCCCGGCACGCTGCTCTCGAGGTAGTACGGATCGCGCTCGCGGTCCCACCCCACCGGCCGCCGGCCCTCGGTCACTAGGTCGGGTCCGGTGTAGACGAAACCGCGCGGGTCTCGGGCGACCGCGCCGTCCAGCCACCCGGTCATCGGCTCGGCCCCGATGAACACGAACAGGTGCTCACCCGGCAGCGTGACCCGGGTGCCGGACTTGCTGTCGTGCAGCGTCACCGCCTCCAGGTGATCGGCACCATGGGCTTCGACCACCTCGGTGCCGGTGCGGATCTGGATGTTGTCGATGGCCGCGATCTGCTGGATCAAGTAATAGGACATCGAGCGCTCGAGCGAGTCGCCGCGCACGACCAGCGTGACGCTGCGGGCATACCGGCAGAAGAACAGCGCGGCCTGGCCGGCGGAGTTGGCGCCGCCGACGATGTACACGTCTGTGTTGGCGCAGGCCTGTGCCTCGGTCGCCGCCGATCCGTAGTACACGCCGCGGCCGGTCAACTCGGCCACTCCGGGCGCCAGCAGTGGCCGGTAGGACACGCCGGTCGCGATGATTACTGTGTGCGAGGACAGCTCGGTCCCATCATCGAAGCTGACCACCTGGGCACCGCCGCGCGCTCTCAGACCGACCACGTTGCGGGTGGACAGGACCTCGGCCTCGAACTTCACCGCCTGCCGGCGGGCCCGCTCGGTGAGCTGCGCCCCGGACACGCCGTCCGGGAAGCCCAGGTAGTTCTCGATCCTGGCGCTCTGACCGGCCTGGCCACCGATGGCCTTGCGCTCGACGAGGACGGTCTTCAGGCCCTCCGAAGCGCCGTAGACCGCAGCGCCCAGTCCGGCCGGACCACCGCCGACGATGATCAGGTCGTAGAAATCGCGTACCGGTGCGGTGGATAGGCCCACGACCGCGGCCACCTCGGACGCGGTAGGCGTGGCCAGCGGTTGCCCATCCGGCGTCACCACCAGCGGGATCGCCTCAGGCCCGGTTCCGGCGGCATCCAACAGCCGGCGGCCCTCCGGCTCGTCGGCGGAGAACCACCGGTAGGGCACCAGGTTGCGAGCAAGGAAGTCCCGGATCCGGAAGGAGTCGGCGTTCCATCGATGCCCGACGACCTTGACCTCGGCGATGTCGCGGTCCCCGCTTTCCTGCCAGGCCTCGAGGAGTGCGTCGATGACCGGGTAGAACTTCTCCTCCGGCGGGTCCCACGGCTTGAGCAGATAGTGATCCACGTCCACCACGTTGATCGCCTGGATCGCCGCGTCGGTGTCGGCGTACGCGGTCAGCAAGGCCCGGCGTGCGTTCGGGAATAGATCCATCGCTTGCTCGAGGAAGTCCACGCCGGTCATCTGCGGCATCCGGTAGTCGGCGAGCAGAACCGCCACCCGGCCGCCGCGCAGCTTGATCTCGCGCAGCGTGTCCAGCGCCTCGGCTCCGGACGAGGCCCGCAGGATCTGGTAGTCCTCCCCGTAGCGGCGCCGGAGATCGCGGGCGACGGCGCGAGATACGGCCGGATCGTCGTCCACGGTGAGCATCGCCGGGCGGCTCACGCTACCGCCTCCCCTCCAGCGTCGGCTCTGGTATCGCCAGCGTAGCCCGGCGGCCAAGTGCCACCTGCCGGCTGACGAGCCAGGTCAGCTCGCGGCCACCCCGGCCAGCCAGGCAGCCGCCATCAGCAGGCCCGCGCCGAGCTCGATCAGGATCGACAGTCCCATCGCCTTGAGCGCGTGCATGGTCGAGGTCCAGGCCTGCGCGTGCGAGCCGAGCCGCACCCGCTCGGCCACGTACACCCCGATTGGAAAGCCGATGAACAGCCCGATCACCGGTATCGCGAAGAACCCGATGATGCCGCCGATGCTGCCGATGGCGGTGCTTGTCCACGACACTCCGGCTACCCGCATCCGCCGGCCCGGGATCACGAACTTCACGACTTGGCTGAGCGCAAGCAGTGCGGTAGCCGCTACCAGCACCACCCAGCCGCTCGCGCTGCTCTCGAACAGCGACCAGATCAGCACGCCGAGCCAGGACAGCCATAGCCCAGGCAGCACCGGCACCACGACGCCGATCAGTCCGACGGCGATGATGACCGCGATGAACACGAGTCCAAGTGGGTCCACAGTGGACATTCTGTCGGGAGGATCGGGTGGTGGTCGCGATTGGTCGTCAGCCGACCTACAGCCGGCCGCCCTCGATGAACCGGGCCAGGAACTGACGGGTGCGTGGCTCGGCCGGGTTTTCGAGCACCTGTTCCGGCGGTCCGCCCTCCAGCACCCCGCCGTCGTGGAGGAACAGCACCCGATCCGCGACCTGGCGGGCGAAGGCCATCTCGTGGGTGGCCATCACGATCGTCATGCCCTGGGTCTTGAGACCCCTGATCAGCGCCAGTACTTCGCCGACCAGTTCGGGGTCGAGCGCGCTGGTCACCTCGTCGAGCAGCAGCAGTCTCGGGTGATAGGCCAGCGCTCGGGCGATCGCGGCCCGCTGCTGCTGCCCGCCGGACAGCCGATCCGGGAACTCACGCGCCTTGTCCGCCAACCCGATCCGCGCCAGCAGCGCCATCGCGGCCCGCTCGGCCTCCGACCGATCCGTCTTGTGCACGAACCGCGGCGCCATCGTGACGTTGTCGAGCACGGTTCGGTGCGGGAACAGGTTGTACGCCTGGAACACCACCCCGATCCGGCGCCTGACCAGATCGCGGTTGACCCGCGGGTCGGTAATGTCCTGCCCGTCCAGCATGATGACCCCGTCGTCGACGGTCTCCAACAGGTTGATGCAGCGCAGCAGGGTCGACTTGCCTGACCCGGAGGCGCCGATCAGCACTACCACCTCGTGCTCGGCCACCTCGAGGTCGACCCCGCGCAGCACCTCGAGTTCGCCGAAGCGCTTCACCACCTGCTGGCAGGCCAGCACCGGAACCGGGGTCGTCACAGCACTCCCGCCGCGCGTTCCCGGCGTTCCAGCCGTGCCGCGGTCCAGTCGGCGGCTCGCGCGGTCGGGATCGCGAGCGCCACGAACAGCAGCCCGGCGACCACGTACGGAGTGAAGTTGAACGTCTCGGCCGACTCGATCTGGGCGGCCCGCACCGCGTCCACCGCGCCGAGCACCGAGATCAGGCCGACGTCCTTCTGCAGCGCGACGAAGTCGTTGAGCAATGGCGGTGCCACCCGGCGAACCGCCTGCGGGAGGACCACCAGCCGCATCGACTGCCGATAGGTCAGGCCGAGCGAGCGAGCGGCGGCACGCTGGCTCGGATGTACCGAGTCGATGCCGGCCCGGAATACCTCGGCGACGTACGCGGAGTAGGTGAGCACCATCGCCGTGGTTCCGAGCACGACCGCCGATGTGGGCACCCCCTGGAGCCGCAGGCCGGGCACGCCGAAGCCGATCAGATACAGCAAGATGATCAGTGGGATCCCTCGGAACAGGTCGGTGTAGCCGGCCGCGAGCGCCCGCAGCGGGACGAAGATCGGGCCGCGTAGGGTCCGGGTGATCGCGACGGCCAGCCCGACGACGAGGATCAGCACCTCGGCCACCACGAGGATCCGGATGTTCAGCCACAGCCCTTCCAGGATCCGCGGCAGTGAGTCGCGGGCGACCTCAAGATTGAAGAACTGCTGGCGCACTCGCGGCCACCCGGGAGACCGGGTGACCACGAGAAACAGCGCGCCAGCGAACACGATCGTGCTGATCGCCGCAATGCCGGTGGAGCGGCGCGCCCGCGCCCTCCGGTAGGCCTGCCGGTCCCGCTCGATCGCGCTGACCGCCGGCTGGCTCACTGCAGTACGGGCGCTCCGGCGACGTTGGCCAGCCACTCCTGCTCGATGTTGGCCAGCGTGCCGTCCGCGCGCAGCGCCTCAACCGCTTGGCTCACGCAGGTGGTCAGCGGACTGCCCTTGTCCAGGACGAGCCCGAACTGCTCCTGCGCGTTGCCGCTGGCCGGGAGCTGACCAATGATCTTCGAGCCGTCGATCTCGGCGGCGGTGACGAAGAACGCGGTCGGCAAGTCCAGCACCAGCGCGTCGATCTGGCCGTTGATCAGGGCCTGCTTCGCGTCGTCGTTGCTGTTGTAGACGGCCGGGTCCTGGTTCGGCTGGATGGTGTCCTCGATCGCCTGCAAGCTCGTAGTGCCGACCTGTGCGCCCAGCTTGACGCCCTTGAGCCCGGCCAGGTTGGTCGCCTGTGCCGCGTCGTTGCTGTTCAGCGCGATGACCGCCTGGGTCACGTCGTAGTACGGCGCGGAGAAGTCCACCGCCTGCTTGCGCTCGTCGGTGATGGAGAACTCATTGATGTCGAAGTCGAACTTCTTCGGACCCGGCTGGATCGCCGCGTTGAACGGCACTCGGACCCAGGTGACCTCGGCCGGCGTGAAGCCCATCTTCGTGGCGATCGCGTAGGCGGTGGCGCCCTCGAAGCCCTTCTGGTTATCCGGCTTGTTGTCGACGAACCACGGTTCGTAGACCGGCTCGTCCGTCGCGATGGTGAGCTTGCCCTGGGTCACCGTCTGCAGCGTGGACTTCTCGCAGGCGACGCCGCTGCTCGACGCGGCCGCTGGTGCGCCCTCGTCTTCAGCCGCGCAGCCCGCCGCCAGCACCGCGCCGACCAGGACGGCCAGCGTGACCGGGAGCGAGCGGGATCGATGGCTAAGCATGGCGGCGATGCTATCCGCCGCCGCCCCGGATCGCTCGCCTCACGCCACGCGCGGCGTAACCCCGCAGACCTGCACAAACTCGCTGTCCCTGCAGCGAAACCAGCGGGCCTCCCGCTGCGTCCAGGTGATGGCGGCTCAATCGTTATCACACGGGAGGAATCGTGAGCCTTCGTCATCGGGGGAAGCACCGCTGGCCGCAGCGGGCGCTTGCCACAGGTATCACCGCTTTACTCGTAGCCGGACTGTCCAGCTGGGTCGCTTCCTCGGCGGCTCAAGGGGCGGCATTCGACTCCTGCCCAGACGCGTTCCCAGTCGCGGATCTCACCGAGGGGATGGTCGCCACCGGCCTGACCGTCGAGCGCGGCACTACTCCGGACACGTTCACGGCTACCGTGCTCGGGGTCGTGGATGACGGCATCGCTGCTGGCCTCGATCTGATCATCGTCGACACCGACTCGCCGGCGATCCAGCGCGCCGGTGGGATCTGGGCCGGTATGTCCGGGTCCCCGGTATACGCCGCGGACGGCCGGCTTATCGGCGCGGTCGCCTACAGCCTTAGTTTTGGCGCGTCGAGCATCGCCGGCATTACCCCGGCGGCCGATATGAAAGAGGTACTGACCAGGGCCACCGCCGTTCGGGCGGCCAAGAAGGTGGCGCTACCCGCCGCGCTGCGGCAGAAGCTGGTCGCCTCGGGCGCCGCGACCGCGGCTCAGGCCTCGGCCGGGATGACTCAGCTGGCGATCCCGCTGGGCGTGTCCGGCCTCAACCAGAACCGCATGGACAAGGTGACCGAGCGGCTGCAATCGCGGATTCCGCACATGCAGGTGTACTCGGCCGGCGCCGCGGCCATCGGCGACGTCGGGTCGCCGGCGGACATCTTCCCCGGCAGCAACTTCGCCGCGGCCATTTCCTACGGCGACTTCACTGCCGCCGGCATCGGCACCACCACGGCGGTGTGCGACGGTGGGACGCTCGCCTTCGGACATCCGTTCCTGTTCAGCGGCCAGTCGTCGATGAGCGTGCATCCCGCGACCGCGGTCGTAGTGCAGCCAAGCCTGTTCGGCCCGTTCAAGGTGGCCAATCCCGGTGGCGTGGTCGGCACGCTGGACCAGGACCGGCTGGCCGCGGTCCGAGCCCAGCTCGGTTCGGCGCCGTCCGTGGTGCCGGTGGACTCGACGATCACCTCACTGGACAGCGGCGCGTCCCGGTCCGGCACGACGAACGTGAACCTGCCCGACTTCGTGCCCGACGTCGCCCTGTTCCACCTGCTCAGCAACTTTGACCGGGTGGCCGACCGGATCGGTGGCGGCACTTCGCAACTGCACTGGGTCATCGAGGGCACTCGTGCCTCCGGGGCACCGTTCACCGTCGATGTGACCAACAAGTTCGCAAGCGAGTTCGACGCGTCCTTCGAATCGATCTTCCAGCCGGCCGACCAGTTGTTCGCGATCCAGAACCAGTCGTTCGAGGACGCGAAGATCACCGGGGTGCACTTCACCGGGTCGATCTCTAGCGCGTTCGCCCGGTACTCGATCGACAAGGTGCTGATCCGCCGGCCCAACGGCACGTTCGTGTCGCCGCCGAAGGACCGGGCGCTTCGGGTCGAGGCAGGCAGCCAGCTGAACCTTCGGGCTGTGCTTACCCCGTTCCGTAGCAGCAGCAAGGTCAATGCCGACTTGTCCGTTGTCATACCACCCGACACCGCGGGCGGCTTCGGCTCGGTCGACGTGGTCGGCGGCAGCCGCGGCTTCTTCGACGGCTTCTTCTTCGGCGACGGCGATGGCGGGTCCGAGCCGACCAACTTCGGCGAGTTGCTCGCGCAGCTGAACGACACCGCCCCGAACAACTCGGTGAATGCGACGGTGTCGGTGGAGAACGACACCCCGACCGGGTTCATCCAGCGCGAGACGCACGGCCGGGTCGTGGTCGACCAGGTGGTGCAGGGTGAGGAGTTCTTCCCGATCCGGGTCGTCCAGCCGCACCGGGCCCGGCCCGGGGTGGTGGCCGGCAACGTCTGGAAGCTGCGGTCCAGCCTGTCCGCCGGACCGGCGACAAAGACGTTCACGTTCGGCGCGTCCGGCGATCGCAAGCTGATGGGCGACTGGGACGGCAACGGTTCGCTGACCCCGGCGGTGTTCTCGGACGGCACCTGGACCATCCGGCCCAACTCGAGCACGGCAACGATTACCGTCAACTTCGGCCAGGCCGGCGACCTGCCGGTGGTCGGGGACTGGGACGGCGACGGTAAGGACACCATCGGCGTGTACCGAGCCGGTAGGTGGCTGTTGCGCAACTCCAACTCGGCCGGCTCCGCCGATCTGGACTTCACGTACGGCACGGCGAGCCAGCGCCCGGTGGTCGGGGACTGGAACGGTGACGGCGTCGACACCATCGGCACGTTCCAGACCGGGGCCTGGTCGGTTCGGGATCATAACTCGGCCGGTCCGGCAACGAAGACGTTCACGTTCGGTACTTCCGGTGACCAGCCGGTGGTCGGGGACTGGGACGCCGACGGCCGGGACGAACCGGGCGTGTACCGGTCCGGCAGATGGTTGCTGCGCAACTTCTTGAGCGGCGGCACGCCTTCGAAGAGCTTCACGTTCGGGGCGTCCGGCAACCGCGCGGTGGTCTGGGGCTGATCCGGCTCTAGCCGATACCTTCCCCGGGCCGGTCATCGGTCCGGGGAAGGTCCGCGTCGGGATCCGCGAATGGATCCGCTCCGGCGGCGGGATCGGCGCCGGGAGGTTGGCTCGGGTCGCCGGGTAACCGGATCACCGCGGTGCCGCTGTCCAGATCGATCTGGGTGAACCGAGGATCGCTAGGTGCGACCTCGTCCCGCATCATCTCCTGACGCCGTTTCTCGTCGATCTCATGCCGCCGGGCGGGGTTGAGAAAGCCGTCGAAATCCATGATCGCGGCGCTCAACGCGTCCGAGCCGTCCGAGTCCTTGCCGGCCCGGCGGCGCTGCCCGGCCGCATACGCCCTATCGATGATCAGGAGGCCGGCCAGCGCGATCCCGATCGCCAGGAGTACCTCCACGTGCCGGGAACGCCACGCGGCTGTACAGAGTTCCATGACCAGGGCCCCGAGGAGCCCGGCAAGATCCCGACCGAGCTGGCCAAACGATTTCGGGCCGGGCTGATCGAGCGTGTATTCTCGGTGCCTGCTTGCCCCAATAGCTCAGTCGGCAGAGCGTCTCCATGGTAAGGAGAAGGTCTACGGTTCGATTCCGTATTGGGGCTCGAGGGCCGGCATCCGTCCCGCGGGTGTCGACTCCGGCGGCGGTGTAGCTCAGTCGGCAGAGCAAGCGGCTCATAATCGCTGTGTCGCCGGTTCGATTCCGGCCACCGCTACCCACTGCAGAGATCGATTCGACGTACGAAAGGCACTTCGGTGGCTGCCAAGACCGATATCCGCCCCAAGATCACCATGGCTTGCACGGTGTGTAAGCAGCGCAACTACATCACGCGCAAGAACCGTCGCAACGACCCGGACCGGCTCGAGCTGAGCAAGTTCTGCCCGCGCTGCCGCAAGCACACCGCGCACCGCGAGACCCGGTAGTCTCCAGCCCCGCAACGCCGATGCCGCTTTTTTGGATCGTTACGCGGCCTGTGGCGGGTTGATCAACCAGTTGGGTAATTTGTCGCGCACCAATGTGCGCAATGCTCTGGTAGACCGGCGCGTGGCGAGCGATCGGGCGAGCCCGAACGTGCGTAATGATCCGGTAGCTGCGAGGATCGGCGACATGCCGCTGGATCCGTCGTACGTAGGCCGCAGCTACCCGCCGGGGGAGCCGTACGAGGTCGGCCGCGAGAAGATCCGGGAGTTCGCGGACGCGATCGCCGACCCGAACCCGGTCTATCGCGATCGCGCCGCCGCTCAGAAACTCGGTCACCCGGATGTCATCGCGCCGCCGACGTTCCCGATGGTGATCACGGCGGCCAGCTCGCAGCGGCTGCTGTTCGATCCCGAGCTCGGGCTCGACTACGGCCGGATGGTGCACGGTGAGCAGCGCTTCGTGCACAACCGTCCGATCCGGGCCGGCGATCGGCTCACGGCCGCGCTGACCGTGGACAGCATCCGCAGCATCGCCGGCAACGAGATCCTGGGCACCAGGACCGAGCTGCGCGACGCGGATGGCGAGCTGGTGGTGACCGCGTACGCGACTCTGATCGTGCGTGGATCGGGAGGCTGAGATGTCGACGGTTTCCTACGACAGCGTCGACGTCGGCACCGAGCTGCCGGCCGGCCGCTACCGGGTCGGCCGCGGAGATCTCATCCGGTACGCGGGTGCGTCCGGCGACTTCAACCCGATCCACTGGAACGAGCGCATCGCCCGTTCGGTCGGGTTGCTAAATGTGATCGCGCACGGGATGTACACGATGGCGCTGGCCGGCCGGGCGCTGACCGACTGGACCGGTGATCCCGGTTCGGTGCGCGAGTTCGGAGTGCGGTTCACCAAGCCGGTGCCGGTGCCCGACGACGACACCGGCGCCGAGGTAGTGGTCACCGCGCGGGTTACCGAGAAGCTCGATGATCGGCGGGTCCGGGTCGAGGTGCTGGCGACCTGTGGCGGGGAGAAGGTGCTCGGCCAAGCCAGGGCCGTGGTCGCCCTGCCGTGACGCCGGTTCCGGAGCAGGTCACGGCGCTCGCCGAGCGGCGGATGCAGGCCCGCTCGGAGCGCGACTTCGCGGCCGCCGACGCGATCCGCGACCAGCTCGCCGAGCAGGGCTGGCTGGTCCGCGACGTGCCGGGTGGGTACCAGCTGACGGCGCGGCCGCCCTATCCGGTGCACGCCGATCTTCCGGCGCTGATGCGCGCGGTCGAGCACCCGGTGGGCGCGCCCCGGCGGGCCTCGATAGGCCTGCTCGCAGAGGGTTGGCCGGATGATTTGCGCCGCTGCGTGCGGGCACTGGTCGCGCATGCCCCTGCGGACATCGTGGTGAGCGTGCTCGACCTGGGGAATGTCGACGGCGCCGGGGACGCACTGCACGAGCTGGCGACCGCCGATCCGGACCGGGTCGAGGAGCTGCACGTGGCCGCGTCCTCGGTCGGCTGGGGCCCGGCGCGGGCGGCGTTGCTCGCCGCCGATCCAGCCGACGTACACATCGTCATGGACATCTCTACCGTGCTGTACGGCGACGCGATCTCTCCGCTGCTCGGCGCGCTGGACGATCCGTCCGTGGCGGCCGCCGGCTGGCGCGGCGCGAATTTCGACCTCGACGACGCCTGGCGTTCGGTGGTCGACGCCGGCCCGGGCGAGGTGGATGTGCTACTCGGCTACCTGATGGCGGTCCGGCGCTCCGCGCTGGCCGAGGGTGCCGGGCCGGATCCGAAGGCGCGCTACTATCGCAATGCCGATCTGGAGCTGTCGCTGATGCTGCGCGAGCGCGGCAGCCGGCTGGTGGTTCCGGTTCCGCCCGACCGGCTGCCCTGCCGACAGGAACGGCATCGCGGCTACCACGACGTGGACCCCGACTACCGGGAGCGCGAATCCCGGCGGAACTACGACCGGCTGCTGCGCCGGTTTCGCGGCCGCACCGAGCTCCTCGCCCCCCGCGGTCCTGGCCGCGGCGGCGGCCTAGGCTGAGTGCCCGTGCACGAGCTGGCCGGAGTACCGCTGTCCACCCTGACCACGTTGCGCCTGGGCGGTCCGGCGCGGCGCCTGGCCGAGGTGGACAAGCCCGACGAGCTGGTCGAGGCGGTGCGAGCCGCCGATGCGGTCGGCGAGCCGGTGCTGATTCTTGGTGGCGGGTCCAACGTCGTCGTCGCTGACGCGGGCTTCGACGGTGCGGTGATCAAGATTGCCACCGCCGGGATTCATGTGCAGCCCAGCACCGACCTGGTTGCGGTGACGGTGCAGGCCGGTGAGGACTGGGACGCGCTGGTGGCCACCGCGATCCAGGAGGGGTGGGCCGGGCTGGAGGCGATGTCGGGGATACCCGGGCTGGTCGGCGCTACCCCGATCCAGAACGTCGGCGCGTACGGCCAGGAGGTCGCCGAAACCGTGACTTCGGTGACCGCGTACAACCGGACGGTCGGCGAGGTGACCGTGCTGCAACCGGCGGATTGCGCGTTCAGCTACCGCAACAGCGCGCTCAAGGGCAACGACCGCTTCGTCGTGCTCGACGTGACCTACACACTGGTCCGGAGCCGGCAGTCAGGGCCGGTGCGCTACCCGGAGCTGGCCGGCGCGCTCGACGTCGAGGTCGGTGCCCAGGTGTCGGCCGCTGCCGTGCGGGCCGCGGTGCTCGGCCTGCGGCGCCGCAAGGGCATGGTGCTGGACCCGAGCGATCCGGATGCCACCAGTGCGGGATCGTTCTTCACCAACCCGATCGTGTCGACCGACGTGGCTGCCCGGCTGCCGGCCGACGTGCCACGCTGGCCGGCGGCGGACGGCCAGGTGAAGGTCTCCGCCGCCTGGCTGATCGAACGGGCCGGCTTCGCAAGGGGATACGGCCACGGCGCGGCCCGAATCTCGACCAAGCACACCCTCGCGCTCACGAACCGGGGTGGGGCCACCACGGCCGAGCTGCTCGCGCTGGCCCGGGAGCTCCGCGACGGCGTCCGGGCCAGGTTCGGAATCACCTTGGAGAACGAACCGGTGCTGGTAGGCGCAACGCTCTGACTCGGTCGTCCGGGTCCGAAACTGTCGGACCAGCCGGTCATCGTAGGACCGACAGGGACGGAGGACCGCGATGCGGTGGCAGGAGTTTCTGACCGCGTGTCCGGAGTTCGGCGAGCTCGCCGACGCCAGGTTCCGCAAGGACGAGCTGGTCATCCTTGGCACGGTCAGCCGCGACGGCTGGCCGCGGCTGAGTCCGTGCGAGCTGGACATCACGGCCGGCGAGCTGTTCTTCGGCATGATGTGGCAGTCCATGAAGGCGCTCGACCTCAAGCGCGACCCGCGTCTGGTCGTGCACAGCCTGCCCAGCGGCAAGGACAACCCGGGTGGCGACATCAAGCTGTGGGGCACGGGCGTGGATATCGCCGATCCGGACCTGCGCCGCGCGTACCAGCAGGCGATCAAGGCACGGATCGACTGGGCGCCGGACGAGCCGGAGTTCCATCTGTTCGCGTTGGACGTGGACCGGGCGGCATACCTGAAGTTCGGCGGCGGCATGACGCTCTGGCAGTGGGACCCGGAGCGTGGCCTGCGCCAGGAGGAGCGGCCGCACGGATGATCTCCAGGAAGCCGCGCCCGGCCGGCGGGTAGCGCCGGGTCGCTATCCCGGAGTTGGAGCGGGGCCGTGCGGGCGGGTTAGCCACCGGTCGATGCCGGTCAGCAACCGGGCCTTGACCGAATCGGGTGCCAGCGAGCCGCGGACCGAGCTGCGAGCGAGTTCGGCGAGCTCCACGTCCGAGGCGCCGAAGGCCGAGCGGACCAGGGCGTACTGATCGACGAGCCGACTGCCGAACAGCAACGGGTCGTCCGCGCCGAGCGCGATCGGGATCCCGGCTTCGCGCAGCCGGGGCACCGGAACGTCCTCGGCCTTGTCGAACACGCCGAGCGCCAGGTTCGAGGTGGGGCATACCTCGAGGACAATTCCGGCTGAAGCCAGCCTGGCTAGCAGCGGCGGATCCTCCACCGCGCGCACGCCGTGCCCGATCCGGGTCGCGTGCAACAGGTCCAGGCAGTCCGCCACGCTGGCCGGACCGGCCAGCTCGCCACCGTGCGGTACCGCGGCCAACCCGCTGCGGGCGGCGATCGTGAACGCTCGCTCGAAGTCTGCCGCCCGACTGCGCCGCTCGTCGTTGGACAAACCGAAGCCGACCACGCCCCGGCCGGCGTAGTGCCCGGCCAACCGGGCCAGCGTCCGCGCGTCGAGTGGATGCTTCGTCCGGTTCGCGGCGAGGATCACGCCGATCCCGATCCCGGCGGCCGATGCCGCGTCGGCAGCCGCGCCCAGGATGAGTTCCACGGTGGGGGTGAGCCCGCCCAAGCGCGGAGCGTACGAAGACGGATCGACTTGGATCTCCAACCAGCCGGAGCCCTCGGCCCGCTCGTCCTCGGCAGCCTCCCGCAGCAGGCGGACCAGGTCGGCCGGAGTCCGCAGTACCGACCGAGCGGCATCGTAGAGCCGCTGGAACCGGAACCAGCCGCGCTCGTCGGTGGCACGCAGCTCGGGCGGGGCCGCCGACTTGAGTGCGTCGGGCAGCCGTACCCCGTGCTGATCGGCCAGCTCGAGCAGCGTGCCGTGCCGCATCGAACCGGTGAAATGCAGGTGCAGATGTGCCTTCGGCAGATCGCTCAGGTTTCGCCGGGCGCCGTCAGCCGGGACCGGTACCGCTCCCGGCTCGGACCAGTCCTGCCCAGCGCGCCGGGCGCCCAAGGTCAGGGCCGCGCCTCGCCGAGCAGCTTCTGCAGCCTGGTCACGCCTTCGACGAGATCGTCATCACCGAGCGCGTAGCTCAGCCGCAGGTGCGCGGTGGTACCGAAGGCCTCTCCGGGCACCGCTGCGACCTCGGCCTCGGCCAGGATCAGCTCGGCGAGCTCGGCCGAGTTGGCCGGCCGCCGGCCGCGAATCTGCCGGCCCAACAGACCACCGATCGCTGGGTAGGCATAGAACGCGCCCTGTGGTTCGGGGCAGTGCACGCCGGGGATATCGCCGAGCATCCCGACGATGGTGGTGCGCCGCCGGTCGAAGGCCGCCCGCATCCGGGCCACCGCGGACAGATCGCCGCTGACCGCGACCAACGCCGCCCGTTGCGCGATGTTGTTGACGTTCGACGTCAGGTGGGATTGCAAGTTGATCACAGCCTTGACCACATCCGCCGGGCCGATCAGCCAGCCCACCCGCCAGCCGGTCATCGCATATGTCTTCGCCACTCCATTGAGGACGATGCATCGCGCGGCGAGTTCGGGGGTCGCGACCGGTATTGAGGTGAACGTGGCACCCCCATACACCAGATGCTCGTAGATTTCGTCCGTGATCACCCACAGCTCGTGTTCGGCCGCCCATTGGCCGATCGCCGCTACCTCGGCGGGTGAATGGACCGCGCCGGTCGGGTTGTTCGGCGAGTTGAACAGCAGCACCTTCGTCCGCGGGGTCCGC
>DATFRM010000109.1:0-7656 GCA_035263265.1 Actinomycetes bacterium | reverse complement strand
AGTTCTGCGAGTACCTCGGCACCGATGGCCAGTCACCGACGTCCTTCGGCTAACCGGGACCGGGCAGTTCACCGAGACGGTTCCGGTGTTGGACGCGAAGGGTCACCTGACTCCCGGGGAGGTCGAGCGCGAGCTCACCGTCGACGTGGCGCTGCGATGGGGCACCGGCTACGACACGGTGGTCAAGAGCTTCGTCAACATCATCGCCACCCCCAAGGGCGGCACCCACCTGGCCGGGTTCGAGCGGGCACTGGTCCGCACGTTCTCCGACGTACTGCGCTCGGCTCGGATGCTGCGACAGAGCGAGGACGCGATCATCAAGGACGACGTGCTGGAAGGCCTTACCGCGGTAGTGACGGTCCGGCTGGCCGAGCCGCAGTTCGAGGGCCAGACCAAGGAGGTGCTCGGCACCCCGGCCGCGTCCCGGATCGTTGCCCAGGTGGTCGGCAGCCGGCTGCGTGACTTCCTCACCTCGTCGAAGCGGGCCGAGAAGGCCCAGGCCCGCGCGCTGCTGGAGAAGGTCGTCTCGGCCGCCCGCACCCGGGTCGCCGCCCGCGCGCACAAGGAGGCGCAGCGCCGCAAGAACGCGCTGGAGACTTCCTCGTTGCCGGCGAAGCTGGCCGACTGCCGCAGCGACGATGTGGAACGCAGCGAGCTGTTCATCGTCGAGGGCGACTCGGCGCTGGGCACCGCGAAGCTGGCCAGGAACTCCGAGTTCCAAGCGCTGCTCCCGATCCGCGGCAAGATCCTCAATGTGCAGAAGTCGTCGGTCGGCGACATGCTCAACAACGCCGAGTGTGCAGCGATCATCCAGGTCGTCGGCGCCGGATCCGGCCGCTCGTTCGATCTCGACGCGGTCCGCTATGGGAAGATCATCTTTCTGGCGGACGCGGACGTGGATGGCGCTCACATTCGCTGCCTGCTGCTGACGCTGCTGCACCGGTACATGCGCCCGCTGGTAGAAGCGGGCCGGGTGTTCGCCGGCATGCCGCCGCTGCACCGGATCGAGGTCGTGCACCAGGGCAGCAAGCCGAACGAGTTCATCTACACCTTCACCGATGCGGAGATGCGCCGCACGGTGGCCGACCTGACGCGCCGCGGCAAGAAGATCCGGGAGCCGATCCAGCGCTACAAGGGTCTGGGTGAGATGGACGCGGACCAGCTGGCCGAAACCACAATGGACCCGCGGACCCGCACGCTGCGCCGGATCAGCCTGGGCGATATCGAGGACGCGGAGCGAATCTTCGAGCTGCTGATGGGCAACGACGTCGCACCGCGCAAGGAGTTCCTCGTGAGTTCCGCGGCGCTGCTCGACCGGGCCCGGATCGACGCTTAGCCGCGGCTGGGCACGACACGCGATGGACTGGCTCGACTTCGCGCCGGAGGAACCGGTCGCCCGACCGATCGAGGTGGCCTGGATCCACGGGTCACCGTCGGCCAAGCACAACACCGATCCGGACATCCAGGTGTACTGGTACGACCCGCACACGGTGATCCTGCGGCAGAACATGGCGATCAACTACGAGGCGCCGTTCATGTTCCTGCTCTTCGGCAACACGCACGCGTTGCTGGTCGACACCGGTGCGACCGAGTCCGCCGAGTTCTTCCCGCTGCGGCGAGTCGTGGACGAGCTGATCGAGCAGTGGCACGGACGACATCCCAGGGATGGGTACGGTTTGCTCGTCGTCCACACGCATCCGCACGGTGATCATGTCGCTGGCGACGGCCAGTTTGCGGACCGGCCCGACACCAGGGTGGTCGGAACCGGGCTCGCCGAGGTTCGGGCATTCTTCGGCCTCGGCGACGACCCCGACAAGCTCGGCTCGGTTGACCTGGGTGGTCGGGTGCTGGACTGCCTGGCTAGCCCTGGCCACCATGAGGCGGCGGTCACGCTCTACGACCTCTACACCGGGATCCTGCTCACGGGTGACACGGTGTGTCCCGGTCGGCTGTACGTCGAGGACTGGCCCGCATTCCGGGACACCATCGACCGCCTGATCGGCTTCGCCGCGGCCAGGCCGATCACGCACGTGCTCGGCTGTCACATCGAGATGAGCAGCGAGCCCGGTATCGACTACCCGATCCGGTACACCTACCAGCCGGACGAGCCGCCGCTGGAGATGACGGTGGGCGACCTGCTCGCGATCAGCCTGGCGATCGACGAGATCGGCGACCGGCCGGGACGGCACGCCTATCCCAACTTCATCATCAGCCGCCGAGACGGATAGCCGGCCTCGTTCCGGCTAGCTCAAGTCGGGGCAGCGGTCCAGCTTCTCGACCGGCGTCCGGGCGCCGGTGAGCACGAGCCCCCTGACCAGTTCGAACGGTGAGGCGTAGCGGGACGGTGGCGCGATCCGGCACGGCTTGCGGGCGGTGATCTGATCCGTGCGGTAGATCTCGATGCGGCGACCCGGCTCGGTGAGCAGGCGAATCCATTCGCCGTCGCTGACCACGTAGCCGACCGCTACCCGGCCGTCCGGGGCGGTCAGCCGCTCGGCCGGCATCCACGGTCGCGGATCGATGAGCAATGCCGCAGTCAGCAGCACGCCCGAGCCGATCGCGAGCAGACGGCGCAGCCCCTGGAACCGGCGCTCGGTCCGCAGCCGCGCGGCCTCCCGGGAGGTCAGGCCGAGGCTGCCCGCAGCGGCGCGGGCCCTGGCCGCGACCGCGGGGACGAGCCAGATACTCGCCGCGAGCAGTCCGATCCAGGTGATGACCACCGGCCACGGCGCGATGAACAGCGCAACGGCGAAACTGAACACCAGCAGTGCCTGTATCGCCAATGGAAGATCACGGTGCAGCGCCTGCCAGCGCTGGGTGGCGGGACCTCCCGGTTCGTAGACCCAGAACGCGGCGACCGGGATCGCCAGCATCAGCCAGGTGACCACCGTGGGCAGGCTGGCGACCAGCGCGGCGATCGCAACGTTGACCGCACCGGCGCCCTGCATCACCGCCAGCGTGGTATCGAGATCGAAGTTGGTGACCACGAAGATCTTTGCGATGGCAAATGCAGGCGCGACCACGGCGCCGAACGTGAGCACGTTTCGCGCTACCCGCTCGCGCACCTCGACGGGATCCTGGCCTCCGGGTGCCCTTGTCTCCGCCATCGTCCTCTCCGCCAACCGTGATCGAAATCTAACGAGTGGCCGATCAGCCGACCAGCCTCGATAACAGACCCCCGCTCGTTTGACGCCGGTGACCGGACCCGGCGTTCGTCCCGCCATACTTGCGGGCGTGTTCACTCTCGCGGAAGCTCGCACGGTCATGGCGGAGCTCGGACCGGACATCAACGATTTGCTGGTCCTGCGTGCGGATCTGGCAGAGATCCAGGCGGATTTGTTGCATGCCGGGACCAGCCGGCTGGGCGGGCTGGCGGACGCGAAGGGACTCGAGGCGCGCTTCTATGCCGGGATCGAGGCGCTCGGCACGAAAGGCGCGGAGGTCAAGGGGATCGCGCCGCTGCTGCTCGACTTCCCCGGCGAGCGCGAAGGAGTGCCGATCCTTTGGTGCTGGCTCGAGGGCGACGACGAGATCCAGTGGTACCACCGCGCGGACTGCGGGTTCCCCGGCCGGCGTCCGGTCTGAGCGGGCCCGCTAGAGCTCGATCGGCTGGAGCACTCCAGAGGCGACGTCGTAGATGGCGCCGCCGACCGGAAGGTCACTGGGCAGCAGCGGGTACGACCTGATCCGGACCAGGTCCTGCCGAAGCGCTGCGACCTGGTCGTTCACGGTTCGGAACTCCAGGCTGCGGGTGTCCAGCCCGTACCGCTCGTCGATGAGCGCGTGCACCTCCTCCTCGGTGGCGGAGGCCATCTTGCAGTCGGTATGCGGCATTACCAGCACCCGGTTGACGTCGAGCAGGTAGACCGCAAGCACCAGTGTGCGCAGTACGTCCTCGGTGACCCGGGCGCCCGCGTTGCGCAGGATCTTCGCATCGCCGGGCTGCAGACCGAGCACCGCGAGCGGCGCGATCCGCGAGTCCATGCAGGTCACCATCGCGAGCCCGCGTGCGGCGGAGGCGCTCAGCCCGGCGTGCGTGAAGGTCGCGGCGTAGTTCGCGTTGCCGGCCAGCAGGTCGTCGAACGCGCCGCCGGTCATAGCAAACGCAGCGCGGGCCCTACCGGTTCGCGGCCCGGCTTCCACTTGATCGAGCAGCCCAGGCTGGCGCGGTGCGGCTCGGGTACCGGGGCGCCGGCCAGCACGAGCTCGACAGCGGCGGTAAGGAGCTCACCGGTGACCGGCTCGCGGTTGCCCGGCGTGGCCCGGTCGAATGCACCGCGGTAGGCCAGCCGCAGGTCGGCGTCGTAGAGGAAGAAGTCCGGTGTGCACGCCGCCCGATATGCGGCGGCGACGTCCTGCTCGGTGTCGACCAGGTACGGGAACTCGAATCCAGCCCGCTCCGCCTGCTCCCGTAGCCGCTCAGGGCGGTCCTCGGAGTAGTAGTCGGTGTCATTGGGGCAGATCCCGACCACACCGACGCCCCGGGCCGCGTACTCGCCAAGGACCGGTCCCAGGGTCGACTCCAGATGACGAACGTAAGGGCAGTGGTTGCACAGGAAGGTGACCAACATGCCCGGCGCTCCGGTGAAGTCGGTCAGCGCAACCTTCGAGCCGTCCAGCGACGGCAGGGTGAAAGCGGGCGCGGACGTGCCGAGTGGCACCATGTACGAGCTCACGGCCATGCCGCCATCCTGCCACGACCGGCTGATTTTGATCATTACGCGCCACAGATTCCGACAATCCGCGTGAATCGGAGTATCGCGCGCTACTCGACGCGCGTAATGATCGGGAGGGCCTGCCCTCAGTAGCCCGTGGGGCCTAGCCGATCGTGGCGAGCGGCTGGCGAAGTGGCGTGCCGGATCCGTCCCGCTTGCCGGTCGGCGCCGGTAGCTCGATCGGCACGCCGGTCGCGGCGGCGCCCCGAGCAGGTGCCGGGCCGGCCCAGGACAATAGCAGCGCATCCTCGCCCTTGAGCAGCCGATGGCATCGAACGCCGCCGGTGCCCCGGCCCTTCGCGGGGAACTCCGTATACGGTGCCACCTTGACCGTGCCTCCGCCGGTGCCGGGCAGGGCGGAACTGGAGCCGGCCACCGTCACCACGCACGCGTCTGCGTCTGGATCGACGGCGCCGAACCACAGCACGCGGGCCCGTCCACCCAGCCGGATGCCGGCCATCCCGCTCGCTGCGCGGCCCTGTGGCCGGACCTGGCTGGCGGAGAACCGCAGCAGCTGCGCATCGCTGGTGATGAACACCAGGTCCTCCTCGCCGGTGCCGAGCTCGACCGCGCCGACCACCTCGTCGCGGTCCCGCAGCGCGATCAGCTCCCAGGAGTCCTTGTTCGCCGGATAGTCGGTCAAGACCCGCTTGATCACACCGTGCGCGCTGCCCAGGGCGATGCCCGGTCCGTCCGTTGCCAGCGAGGCCAGCCCGAGCACCCGTTCGGCCTTGTCGAGCGCAAGGAATTCGGCCAGTGGGGCACCGCCGGCCAGGTTCGGCCCGTCGTTGGTCGGTGGCACCGCGGGCAGGTCCAACACCGGCAACCGGATCATGCGGCCGGTCGAGGTCAGCGCGCCCACCTCGCCGCGTGTGGTAGTGCGCACCGCGGCCACGATCACGTCGTGCTTGGCCCGCCGGCCACCCCGTGGCAGGGGATCGTCCGAGGTAGTCCTGGCCAGCAGCCCGGTCGAGGACAGCAGCGCCCAACACGGGTTGTCGCCGACCTCCAACGCCATCCCGGCGGACGCCGGCACTCCCGCCGACTCGAGCAGCACAGTTCGGCGCGGAGTCCCGAACCGGGCGGCTACCTCGGCCAGCTCGGTGGACACGGTGGCCCGCAGCAGCTCCTCGGACTCCAGGATCGCGGTCAGCTCGGCGATCACCTGCTCGAGCGCGGCTAGCTCGTCGCGCAGTTTGCTGACCTCGAGCGAGGTCAACCGGCGCAGCTGCATGTCGAGGATCGCCTGTGCTTGTAGGTCGGACAGATCGAAGACGACGATCAGCCGCTCTTTGGCATGCCCGGTGTCCCGGCTGGACCGGATGATCTGCACGACCTCGTCGATGTTGTCGACGGCGATGATCAAACCCTCGACGATGTGCCGGCGCTCCTCGGCCTTGCGTCGCCGGTATTCGCACCGCCGGCGGACGACCTCGAACCGGTGATCGAGGTAGACCTGCAGCAGTTCTTTCAGGCCAAGCGTGATCGGTTGGCCATCGACCAGCGCGACATTGTTGATGCCGAACGAGTCCTCCATCGGGGTCAGCCGGTACAGCTGCTCGAGGATCGCCTCGGGCACGAACCCGTTCTTGACCTCGATGACCAGCCGGAGTCCGTGCTCTCGGTCGGTCAGGTCGGTCAGATCGGCAATCCCGGCCAGCTTCTTGGCCTGGACCAGCTCCTTGATCCGGGCCATCACCTTCTCCGGTCCGACGCCGTACGGCAGCTCGGAGACCACGATGCCCTTGCGCCGGGGCGTGATCGACTCGATCCGTACGGTTGCCCTGGTCCGGAACAAGCCGCGTCCGCAGTCATACGCATCCCTGATACCGTCCAGCCCGACGATCTTGCCGCCGGTCGGCAGGTCGGGGCCGGGAATGAAGCGCATGATGTCGTCGAGGTCGGCCTGCGGATTGTCGATCAGATGCCGGCACGCGGCGATGACCTCGCCCAGGTTGTGTGGCGGCATGTTCGTCGCCATTCCGACCGCGATCCCGGTCGCGCCGTTGACCAGGAGGTTCGGGTACGCGGCCGGAAGCACCTGCGGCTCGCGCTCGCGACCGTCGTAGTTCGGGCCGAAGTCGATGACCTCTTCGTCGATCGAGGCGACCATGAGCTCGGCGGCGGCGGCCATCCGGCACTCGGTGTACCGCATCGCGGCCGGTCCGTCGTCCAAGGATCCAAAATTTCCGTGCCCGTCGATCAGCGGCAGCCGCATCGAGAACGGCTGGGCCATCCGGACCAGCGCGTCGTAGATCGCGCCGTCGCCATGAGGGTGCAGCTTGCCCATCACCTCGCCGACCACCCGGGCCGACTTCACATGACCGCGGTCCGGGCGCAGGCCCATCTCGGCCATCTGGTACAAGATCCGCCGGTGTACCGGCTTGAGCCCGTCCCTGGCATCGGGCAGCGCACGGGAGTAGATGACCGAGTACGCATACTCGAGGAACGAGCCCTGCATCTCCGATGCGACGTCGGTATCGACGATGCGTTCCTCGAAGTCCTCGGGCGGCGGCGTTCGGGTGGTACGGCGAGCCATGCCGGCGCTCCTATTGTGCGAGGTGAACGGCCCAACCCTAGCTCCGCGTCGACCACGGACCGGGCATCCTGCGGGCGTGTCCGGCTAGTCGGCCGAGGCCGGGCGGGCGCCGGTGCCGCGGACAGCGCGGGCGGCCAGCTTGGCACCGGCTCGCAGCGCCGTGCCCGGGTCGGCGCCGCCGAGCCAGGAAGCGAGGAAGCCGCCCGCGAACGCATCGCCCGCTCCGGTGGTGTCCAGCGGCCCGGTCACCGGCTCGGCGGCTCCCGGTATCGGCGTGGAATCCGCACCGCACCAAACCGCACCGGCCGCGCCGAGTTTCACCACGACCTCGGCGACGTAGGCGGTGAGCGCCCGGGCCGTGGTGCCCGGGTCGGTCAACCGCCCCACCGGTTGGCGGGGCGG
>DATFRM010000108.1:0-11850 GCA_035263265.1 Actinomycetes bacterium | reverse complement strand
AACGGGCACCGAGATCATCCGGTGCCTGCCGGTGCCGGTGCCGGTGTCGGTGGCCCAGTGGCGGACGTCGAAGCGGCGGGTGTCCCGGCTCCGGGCGATGCGGCCGTAGAGCCGCTCGGCGCTCCCGAGCCGGCCAGCGGTGCCGACCAGGCCGCCGGTGCCGACCAGGCTGCCGGTGCCGATCGGGTCAGCGGGGCCGATCGGGCCAGCGCCGCGGAAGCGGCCAGAGCCGCGCAGCCGACGCCGCGAACCGTAGTAGCGGTCGCCGCCGGGCCGGGTATCGCGACGCTGTTCCGCGACCACGGTGCCCAGGTCGTGGACGGCGGCCCGGGGCGCCAGCCGGCCACCGCCGATCTGCTGGCCGGGATCGCCGCAGCTGGTACCAGCGAGGTGGTGCTACTGCCGAACGACGGTGACGCCAGAGCAGCCGCGGAGGCGGCCGCCGCCCGGGCCAGGGCGGACGGGCGCCGGGTCACTGTGATCCCGACCCGGTCCTGCGTCCAGGGCCTGGCCGCACTTGCCGTACACGAGCCGAGCCGGGCGTTCGACGAGGACGTGGTCGCGATGTCGAGCGCGGCCAGCGGCACCGGCCACGGCGAGGTGACGGTCGCGGTGCGGCAGGCGATAACCAGCGCGGGAGTGTGCCGACCGGGTCAGGTGCTCGGTCTGGTCGACGATGACATCGTGCTGATCGGCGACGACCTGCTCGAAGTGGCCTACGGCGTGCTCACTCGATTGCTGGCCAGGGGCGGCGAGCTGGTCACGCTGGTCACCGGTGGCCAGGCGCCCGCGGATCTGGCCGCGCGGCTACAGCGCCGGCTGCGCGCCGAGCGCCCCGACCTGGAGTGCATGACCTACGCCGGCGGCCAGGACCACTACCCGCTGCTGATCGGGGTGGAGTAGCGGGGATGGCCACGCTCGCCGACCCGATCCGCAAGATCATCAGTGACCGCACCGCCAAGGTGCTCGGCTCCGGGCTCGGGTTGCACACGGTCGGCGACCTGGTGCGGCACTACCCGCGCCGGTACGCCGAACGCGGTGAGCTGACCGATCTGAGCTCGCTCCGGATCGACGAGCACGTGACCGTCCTGGCCTCGGTCGCGTCGGTGCGCAAGCACCGGATGCGGGCCAAGCGCGGCGACATCCTCCAGGTCACCGTCACCGACGGGCGCGGCTACCTGGAGCTCACGTTCTTCCGCCAGTCGTGGCGCGAACGCGAGTTGCGGGTGGGCCGGGTCGGGTTGTTCGCCGGCAAGGTCGGGCGCTACCGCGGTCGCCGGCAGCTCACGCATCCGGACTACCAGCTGTTCCCGGACACCGACGAGACCCCCGACGTGTCGGCCGCGCTCGACGCGACCGAGGCGTTCGTGAACGCGATCATTCCGGTCTACCCGGCGACCGCGGCGCTGACGTCCTGGAACATCGCGAAATGTGTGCGGGTCGCGCTGGACAGCCTCGACCCGGCCGATCCGCCGGACCCGCTCCCGGCCGAGATCCGCCGGCGGCACCGGCTGCTCAGCCTGCGGGACGCGATGGTCCAGATACACCGTCCGGAGACCAGGGCCGAGATACGTGCGGCGACGCACCGGCTGAAGTGGGACGAGGCGTTCGTCCTGCAGGTCGAGCTGGCCCGGCGGCGGGCCGAGCTGGCCCGCCTTGCGGCCACGCCACGACCGGTCCGGGCCGGCGGGATCCGCGATGCGTTCGACGCGCGGCTTCCGTACTCGCTGACCGGCGGTCAGCGCGCGGTCTCCGCCGAGATCGAGGCGGACCTGGCCAGGGAGCATCCGATGCACCGGCTGCTGCAGGGCGAGGTGGGCTCGGGCAAGACTCTGGTCGCGCTGCGGGCCATGCTCGCCGTCGTCGACACCGGCGGCCAGGCGGTCCTGCTCGCGCCGACCGAGGTGCTCGCCCAGCAGCACTACCGCTCGATCACCGACCTGCTCGGCCCGCTGGCGCAGGCGGGTCAGCTCGGCGGCGCCGACCAGGCGACCCGGGTGGCGCTGCTGACCGGCTCGCAATCCAGCGCGCGCCGCCGCCAGGCGCTACTCGACACGGCCAGCGGTGATGCCGGGATCGTGATCGGCACCCACGCCCTACTCGAGGATCCGGTGCAGTTCTTCGATCTCGGCCTGGTCGTGGTTGACGAGCAGCACCGCTTCGGCGTCGAGCAGCGCGCCAAGCTGACCGGCAAGGCGGACAAGCCGCCGCACCTGCTGGTGATGACTGCGACCCCGATCCCGCGCACGGTGGCCATGACCGTGTTCGGCGATCTCGACGTATCCACGCTGACCGAGCTGCCGGCCGGCCGGGTTCCGATCGCGACACACGTTGTGCCCGCGGTCGAGAAGCCGGCGCACCTGGAGCGGACCTGGCAGCGGCTCCGCGAGGAGGTCGCCGCCGGTCACCAGGCGTACGTGGTCTGCCCACGGATCGGCGCGGGCGCCGATCGGGAGGACGCCGACGAACCCGAGGTGGCCGATCCGGAGCCGGCCGTCAGTTCCGATGCCGAGCTCGAGTTCGACGCCGACGTCGAGCTCGCCGCAGCAACCCCACGCCGGCCACCGCTGGCCGTGCTCGACGTTGCCCCGGCACTGACCGAGGGGCCGCTGCACGGACTGCGCGTTGCCGTCCTGCACGGGCGCCTGCCGGCGGACGCCAAGGACGACGTCATGCGCAGCTTCACGGCCGGCGAGATCGACGTGCTGGTCGCCACCACGGTGATCGAGGTAGGCGTCGACGTTGCGAACGCGACCGCGATGGTGGTGATGGACGCGGACCGGTTCGGGGTTGCCCAGCTGCATCAGATTCGCGGTCGGGTCGGCCGGGGTAGCGCGGCTGGGCTCTGCCTGCTGGTAACCGAGTCTGCGGCGGACAGTCCGGCCCGGGCCAGGCTGGCCGCGATCGCCGCCAGCACTGACGGCTTCGAGATGTCCAAGCTCGATCTGGAGCATCGCCGCGAGGGTGACGTGCTTGGTGCCGCGCAGTCGGGACACCGGTCCAGCCTCCGGTTGCTCTCGGTGCTTCGGGACGAGGATCTGATCAAAGCCGCCCGGGACGAGGCGGCCGCGCTGGTCGGCAGCGATCCCGACCTGGTCGACCATCCGGCGCTGGCCGAAGCACTGGCCGACATGATCGATCCGGATCGGGCCGAGTTCCTGGAGAAGGCGTGACGTCGGGCGCGCCGCTACGGTGATCTCGTGCTCTGGTACGGTCCCGCCGCCGAACCGGACACCGCAATCGCCGCCACCGGCTGAAGGAGCGAACTTTCGTGCGACGCGTGGTCTGTCCCGGCTCGTTCGACCCGGTCACCAACGGCCATCTGGACGTGATCGAGCGTGCCTCCAAGCTGTACGACGAAGTCGTCGTCGCCGTACTGGTCAACGTCAACAAAAGCGGCCTGTTCTCGGTCGACGAGCGGATCGAGCTGCTCGACCAGGTGACGAAGGGCTATGGCAATGTGACCGTGACGTCATTCCACGGATTGCTCGTCGACTTCTGCCGGGAACACGACATCCCCGCGATCATCAAGGGGCTGCGCGCGGTCAGTGATTTCGACTACGAGCTGCAAATGGCGCAGATGAACCACTCGCTGTCCGGAGTCGAAACGCTGTTCGTGGCGACCAACCCGCTCTACAGTTTCCTCTCGTCTAGCCTCGTCAAGGAGGTGGCGACCTACGGCGGAGACGTTTCGGGTCTGGTGCCCGATGTCGTCTTCGACCGGATACGCGAGAAGCTGGGTCAGCGATGACCCAGTCCGGGCAGGTCTGGACCGGCATGCCGGTCCCGGCGTCGGCGGGCAGGTAGAACGCTAGGAGGGCGAGTACACATGGATGCACTCGACATCCTGGACGAGCTCGAGCGGTTGATAGAAGACGCCCGGATGATGCCGATGTCGGCGTCCTGCTTGGTCAATCGCGCCGAGGCGATGGAGCTTGTGCATCAGTTGCGGGAGGCACTGCCGCACGAGCTACGGCACGCGTCGATGCTGCTTCGGGACCGGGACGCCGTGATCGAGGAGAGCCGGCTCGTGGCCGAGCAGATCATCGCCGCGGCGCATGACGAGCGCAACCGGATCCTCGACGAGACCGGTGCGCTCGGAGCCGACTTCGGCCAGCTCGGCGGCCCGGGGGCGATGGCGGTCGACCGCGATGCCGTGGCGATCAAGCACGAGGCCAACGAGTACGTCGACCAGCAGCTCGCGCACCTCGAGTCGATCCTGAACAACGCGCTGGGCGCGGTCCAGCAGGGCCGGGATCGGCTGCGCACCGACACGGAGCCCGAGTTCGGGCCCGGTGCGAACTATGTGCCGCCCCAGGATTACCGGGCTGCTGATCACAGATCCAACGGCGGCTATCCGGCCGCCGACTACGACTCGGCGTCCGACTACGACTCGGCCCCCGACTACGACTCGTCCGGTGAGTATGGCCCGGCGACCGAGTACGGCCGGCCGGCAGAGTACGGGTCGGTGGGTCAGGACCGGCGCTACTGATCCGATCCGCGGCCGGACTACCCCGGTAGTGATCGCAATCGGTTTGGGCGCTGGAGCAGGCTCGGGTAACCTAACCAACCGGTCTCTTCGACGACCGAGTTCGCCATGCCCGAAGAGAGCAGGAGAGTCCTGAAAGGCTTGGATCCGCGCAACCCGCTTGTAATCGATACCCGAGAGCTGGGTCGCCGCCCAGGATCCATGCGCAAGCTCTCCCGTGTTGTTCAGGCACCGGCGCAGCTCGGGGTCGAGGTCATCGGGGTGCCCGAGGGTTCCGAATTGCAGCTGGATCTCCGGCTGGAGTCGGTTGTCGAGGGCGTGCTGGTGACCGGCACCGCTACCGCACAGGCGGCCGGGGAATGCGTGCGCTGCCTGGAGCCGCTGCAGCGTGAGCTGCACGCGGGCTTTCAGGAGCTGTACGTCTATCCGGACTCCGAGGGCGCGGATGACGGGGAGACCTTGCGGCTCGAGGGCGACTTGATCGATCTCGAGCCGGTAGTGCGCGATGCGGTAGTGCTCGCACTCCCGCTCGCGCCGGTGTGCCGGGACGAGTGTCGCGGTCTATGTCCCGAGTGCGGGATACGGCTGGACGCCGATCCGGGACACCGGCACGAAGCAGTCGACCCGCGGTGGGCGGCACTGGCCGGCTATCGATCGGAGCTCGACCAGAACGAGGAGAAACAGGAGAGCTAGCCGTGGCGGTCCCCAAGCGCAAGGTTTCGCGCAGTAACACCAGGACCAGGCGCGCCCACTGGAAGGCGGCCAAGCTGACGCTGGTCAGCTGCGAGCGCTGTCACCAGCCGCGCCTGCCGCACCAAGCGTGCCCGACGTGCGGCACTTACAACCGGCGCCAGGTCATCGACGTCTGACCGTCCGGTGTCCGCCCTACCGGCCCAAGTGCCGCCCTACGCCAAGCTCGAGGCGGCACTGGGATACACGCTGGACCACGATGTACTCGAGCGCGCCCTGACGCATCGCTCGTACGCGTATGAGCACGGCGGCCTGCCCACCAACGAGCGCCTGGAGTTCCTCGGCGATTCCGTGCTCGGGTTGGTCGTCACCGACACGCTCTACCACAAGCATCCCGACCTGGCCGAGGGCCAACTGGCGAAGCTGCGTGCGGCGGTGGTCAACATGCGCGCGCTCGCGGACATCAGCCGTGGTCTCGACCTTGGCGCCTACCTGCGGCTTGGTCGGGGCGAGGAAGGCACCGGGGGGCGGGACAAGTCCTCGATCCTGGCCGACACGCTCGAGGCGATCATCGGCGCGGTCTACGTGCAACGTGGCCTGGCCGACGCGTCCGCGCTGGTGCACCGGTTGTTCGATCCGCTGATCGAGGCGTCCGCCCGGCTCGGCGCCGGGCTGGACTGGAAGACCAGCCTGCAGGAGCTGACCGCCGCGGCCGGCCTCGGGGTGCCGGAGTATTTGGTGACCGAGGACGGCCCGGATCACATGAAGATGTTCACCGCGGTGGCCCGGGTCGGCGGCATCAGCTACGGCGACGGCAGTGGCCGGAGCAAGAAAGAGGCCGAGCAGCAAGCAGCCGAGGCAGCTTGGACGGCCCTGCGCAAGACCATCGAGCCCGGCCCGGACGCCGGCACTAGCTGACCCTCGGTCGCCGCGCGATGCCTGAACTGCCGGAGGTTGAGGTAGTCCGGCGCGGCCTGGAGCAGTTTGTCGTAGGTCGTGAAGTTTCTGCGGTCGCGGTGCTGCATCCGCGGGCGGTCCGCCGGCAAACAGCCGGCGCCGGAGATTTCATCGCCCGGCTGACCGGCGGCCGGATCGAGTCGGCCCGCCGCCGCGGCAAGTACCTGTACCTGCCGCTGGACTCGGGCGAGGCGGTGCTCGCCCACCTAGGAATGAGTGGCCAATTGCTGATGGTGCCGACCCAGGTAGATCCGCAATCGCATCTGCGAATCCGGGTCGGTTTCGCCGACGGCGATCCGGAGCTGCGCTTCGTGGACCAGCGCACGTTCGGCGGGATGGCGATCGAGTCGACCGTGCTGGACGCGGGCGAGCCGATTCCAGTCTCGATCGCGCACATCGCCCGGGATCCGTTCGATCCGCGGTTCGACGACGCCGAGTTCGCCCGCCGCTTGCGGCATCGGCATACCGGGGTCAAGCGGGCATTGCTCGACCAGTCGCTGATCAGCGGCGTAGGGAACATCTACGCCGACGAAGCGCTTTGGCGGGCCAAGCTGCACTATGCCCGGCCGACCGAGACGCTGACCCGGCCGGTGACCGACCGGCTACTGGCAGCGGTTCGCGAAGTGATGTCGGCCGCGTTGGTCGACGGCGGTACCAGCTTCGACCGGCTCTATGTGAATGTGAACGGCGAAAGCGGCTACTTCGACCGGTCGCTGGCGGTGTACGGCCGCCAGGACGAGCCGTGTCCGCGCTGTGGTTCCCCGATTCGCCGGGATGCGTTCATGAACCGGTCCGCGTATACCTGCCCGTCCTGCCAACCTCGTCCGCGCCGCGGTCGCTGGTAGCCGGCCGGTCAGCTGTAACCGAACAGCTGGGTCCAATACGGCCCACCGTCGCCACGCAGGTACACCCCGACGCCGACCGCCTTCGAGTCGCAGTTGAGGATGTTCGCGCGGTGGCCGGAACTGGCCAGCCACGCCTCCACCACGGCCTTTGCGGTCGGGTAGCCGTGCGCGATGTTCTCCGCCGACGGGTTGGCGTAGCCGGCGTCCGCGGCGCGCTGCCAGGGCGTGACGCCCTCCGGTGTTTCGTGCGAGAAGTAGTCGCGCTTGGCCATGTCGGTGCTGTGCGACCGGGCGGCGGTGCGCAGCCTGCGATCGGTTCGCAGCGCCGAGCAACCCGCTTTGGCGCGGGCCGAGTTGGTCAGCTTGACCACGGAGGCCTCGAGTGCGATCCGCCGGTCGGTCTGCGCCGGCGGCTTGGTCGACCTGGTCGGCGCCGGCGTGGTGGATGGGGCGGGTCCGCTCGACGCGTCATCCGCGACGGTGTCCGACGAGCCGTCCGGCGCCGATTGGTCGCCGACGCCGGTGGGGTTCGATGACTGCTCGACGGCGACCGAACCGCTCCCGGAATCACCAGGTGCCGAGATCGACCTCTGGTACAGCTGGTAGCCGGCCGTAATGCCGAGCAAGCCGACGAGCACGAACGCGGCCACCAGCATGAGCCACTGGCCGCGGCGCTCGAGCCGACGTTGCCCTACCACGGCCGCTCACCCTACTGCGTTGGTGGCCGCCCAGCGCCACGTTCGGGTGAGTCGATCACCGCCGGGCTGGTGGGCGCCGGAGCGAGCCAACTTGGGCCCACCTGCCGTCGAACACGCCGGAAAACGGTGGCGAATGAGTGCCAATCTGGCCCACAGCCTGGGCAAATGCCGTCAAGACGTACAAGGTAACGACCCGGTTACACTTGACCCGAGGCACCTGGAAGTGGGACGCTGAAAACCCGCGCACCCCTGTCAAGCGCTCGCGTCTGGGTGCCCGCGTGGTTACATCACACCAGGGTCTCTCATCGTGGAGGACCGTCTATGGCGAAGGCGCTTCTCGGGCATGTCGGGGGGCCTGACCCCCGGCTACTCGCCGAGATGCGTCGTCTTCAGCAGCGTGTACGCGACCTCGAGAACGAACTCGATCGAGTACAGGCCGAGAACGACGCACTACACACGTCCCATGACGAACTGGCCGAGCTCGATCGGCCGGTAAGGGAGCCGGCGCTCACTTGACGCCGACCGCCCACTATCCACAGCAGCAAACGGAGTCGTAGCAGCGAACGAGCACCGCTCGGGCGCTACGCCGACTCCGTTTCTACGCGTGGCCGCGGTGCATCGCGGCAGGGTTGCGGACGGTTTCCGGCGCCGGAACTAGGGGATTCCTCCACTCGTCCCGGCCGGCTGGCCGGTGGCCCGTACAGCGGTGCGGCGCGCTTGCGGGCATCCGGGCTGGTCGGCCGGTACAGTCAACGGTGGTCTTCCCCACCGCGGCAAGTGCCGCCGCCGGCGCGGCCCCCGATAGCGCCCACGGCCAGGAGAGCAGGTAGTGCACCTCAAGTCCGTCACGCTCCGCGGGTTCAAGTCCTTCTCGTCCGCGACGACGTTGCGCTTCGAGCCCGGGATCACCTGTGTCGTGGGTCCGAACGGCGCGGGTAAGTCCAATGTGGTCGACGCGCTGGCCTGGGTCATGGGCGAGCAGGGCGTGAAAAGCCTGCGCGGCGGCAAGATGGAGGACGTGATCTTCGCCGGCACGGCCGGCCGGCCGCCGCTCGGACGGGCCGAGGTCGTGCTCACCATCGACAACTCCGACGGCGCGCTCCCGATCGAGTACTCCGAGGTCACCATCTCGCGGACGATGTTCCGCAGCGGCGGCTCGGAGTACGCGATCAACGGCAACCAGTGCCGGTTGTTGGACATCCAGGAGCCGCTGTCCGACTCCGGCATGGGCCGGGAGATGCATGTCATCGTCGGCCAGGGGCAGCTCGACTCGGTGCTGTCCGCGACCCCGGAGGATCGGCGCGGTTTCATTGAGGAAGCCGCCGGCGTGCTCAAGCATCGCAAGCGCAAGGAGAAGGCGCTGCGCAAGCTCGACGCGATGCAGGCCAACCTGACCCGGCTGCAGGACCTGACCGTCGAGCTGCGGCGCCAGCTCAAGCCGCTCGGCAAGCAGGCCGAGGTGGCGCGTAAGGCGGCAATGATCCAGGCCGATCTCCGAGACGCCAAGCTCAGGCTGCTCGCCGACGACCTGGTTCAGCTGCGCGGGCAGCTGGACGCCGAGGTCGCCGACGAGACCGCGCTGCGGGAGCGGCGCGCGCAGGCGGAGGCCGCATTGACCGAAGGCAGGGCCCGGCAGGAGGAGCTGGAGGCCGGGTTGGCCGAGGCCGGTCCGGTGTTCGCCCGGGCCCAGGAGGCCTGGTACCGGCTGTCCGGATTGCGCGAGCGGTTCCGGGGCACGGCCGGGCTGGCCGCGGAACGATCCAGGCATCTCGCCGCCGAGACGGCCGGCGAGTCCCACGGGCGCGATCCGGAGGAGATGGAGGCCGAGGCCGATCGGGTCAAGGCGGCGGAGGCCGAGCTCACCGAGCAGACCGAGCACGAGCGCGCCGCGCTGGCGGAGGCTGTGGCCAGGCGGACCGAGACCGAGCAGGCGTTTGCCGCCGAGGAACGCCGGCTTACCACCACGTTGCGGGCACTGGCCGATCGCCGGGAGGGCCTGGCCCGGCTGGCCGGACAGGTCACCACGATCGAGGCCAAGATCGCTGCGGCCGGCGCGGAGATCGGCCGGCTGACCGCGGCCCAGGCCGATGCGCAGGCCCGGGCGGAGCAGCACCAGGATGAACTGGGCGTTCTCGAGACTCGGGTGGCAGGGCTGAACGCCAGCTCCGAGGGCCTGGACGCCGAGCACGAGACGGCCGCCGCCGAGCTGGCCGAGCTCGAGTCCAGGCTGGTCGGCTTGCGCGAACAGGAACGCGCGGCAGAGCGGGAACGGGCGGCGCTGGCTGCCCGTCGGGACGCACTCGAGCTGAGCCTGGCGCACAAGGACGGTGCGAGCGCGCTGCTGGCCGCCGCGGACCGGTTGCCTGGTTTGCTCGGCTCGGTGGCCGCGCTGATCACCGTCGAGCCGGGGGCGGAGACCGCGATCGCGGCTGCCCTCGGCACGGCCGGCGACGCGATCGCGGTAGCCCATCTGCAAGCCGCGGTCGACGCGGTGCGCCTGCTCAAGGCCGACGACGCCGGGCGGGCGAGCTTCCTGCTTGGCGCCGGAGCGGGTACCGGTTCTCGCCCGGGTCCGATCGTGTCGGATCGGGCCGGCTGGCCGGCGCTGCCCGATGGGTGCCAGTACGCGATCGACCAGGTACGCGCGCCGGCGGCACTCCACCCGGCGCTGCGCCGGCTACTCGATCGGGTAGTGGTGGCCCCGGATCTTGGATCGGCGGCGGGCCTGGTTGAGTCTGTCGATGGGGTAACCGCGGTTACCAGCGACGGTGATCTGCTCTGCGCTGACTTCGCGGCCGGTGGCTCGGGCTCGGCACCGAGTCTGATCGAGGTCCAGGGTGCGGTCGACGACGCCGCTGCCCGGCTCGCCGAAACCGGTCGCCGTTGCGATCAGCTGCGGGCGGACATCGAGGCGATCGAGGTCGAGGCGGAGCGAGCCGCCGGCCGGGTGGAGAAGGCCGCGGAGTTGCGCGGGGAGTCGGACACCGAGCGGTCCGGGCTCGGCCAGCAGGCGGCCCAGCTCGGTGCGTCCGCGCGGTCGGCCCGAGCCGAGGCGGATCGGCTGGCTACCGCGATCGCTGCCACCCAGGGCGCCGTCGACGCCGACACGGCCGGGCTGACCGAGCTACGCAGCCGGCTTGCCGCCGCCGAGGCCACCGAGGCGGACGAGGAGCCTGGCCCGGAATACCGGGACCGCCTCGCGGCCGCGTGCACCACGACCCGGCAGACCGAGATGGAGTGCCGGCTGGCCGTCCGCACCAGCGAGGAGCGCATCCGCGCGCTGGCCGGCCGGGCCGAGCAGTTGCTTCGAGCCGCCGCACAGGAGCGCGCGGCCCGGGAGCGCGCGGCAGTCCGGCACGCCAGCCGGGAGCGGGAGGGTCGGGTGGCGGCCGCGGTTGCGACCGGCGCCCGGTACGCGCTCGGCCTGATCGAGAACTCGCTGCGCGTCGCGGCCATCGAGCGCGACCAGGCTGACGAGACTCGCGGCCGGCTCGAGGCCGAGCTGCAGGTGCTGCGCGGCCGGATCCGCGAGCTCGACGGGGAGCTCGACCAGCTCACCGACACCGTGCACCGGGATGAGATGGCCCGGGCCGAGCAGCGGATGCGGATCCAGGCGCTGGAGCAGAAGGCGCTTGAAGAGCACGGCATCGACGTCAGCTCGCTGATCGCGGAGTACGGGCCGGACCAGCCCATCCCGCTGCCGCCGGACCCGGACACAGCGGGCGCGGACCGTGCTCGTGCGGACGGTGCCGGCGCGGATGGTGCTCGTGCGGACGGAGTCGGCGCGGACGGTGCCGGCGCGAACGGTGCCGGCGCGGACGGTGCCGGTACAAACTCGGCGCCGGTCCCGCGGACCCGCCCGTTCGTTCGCGCCGAGCAGGAGCGGCGGCTGGCCACCGCCGAACGGGGCTATGCGCTGCTCGGCCGGGTCAACCCGCTCGCATTGGAGGAGTACGCCGCACTTGAGGAGCGGCTGCGGTTCCTAAGCGAGCAACTGGAGGATCTCAAGGCAAGCCGGCGCGATCTCCTTACCGTGATCAAGGAGGTCGACGAGCGGGTCGAGCAGGTCTTCGCCGCCGCGTTCGAGGACACCGCGCGGGAGTTCGAGCAGGTCTTCGCCCGGCTCTTCCCCGGCGGTGAGGGCCGGCTGGTGCTGACCGAGCCGTACGAC
>DATFRM010000107.1:0-13563 GCA_035263265.1 Actinomycetes bacterium | reverse complement strand
TGTGATCGCCGGTAGCGGCCGCTGCTCGCTGGCCAGCGCGACCGCGGTGTTGCCGCTGACGATCACCGGCGCGAGCACCGACACCAACCCGAGCAGGGACGAGTGCTGCGGCGCGACGACCGCGACTACGCCGGTCGGCTCGGGAGTTGAGAAGTTGAAGTAGGGACCGGCAACCGGGTTCGACGATCCGTATACCTGGGCGATCTTGTCCGCCCAGCCCGCATACCAGACCCACCGGTCCACGGCGGCATCCACGGCTGCCCCGGCACGAGCGGCAGACACCCCCTCGCCGGTCGCTACCTCGTCGACGAACTGATCGCGGCGACCCTCCAGCATCTCGGCGATGCGGTAGAGGATCTGCCCGCGGTTGTACGCGGTCGCGCCGGACCAGCCTGGATAGGCCTTCCGGGCCGCGACGACCGCGTCCCTGGCGTCCTTGCGCGAGGCCAGTGCGGCGTTCGCGAGGAACTGCCCCTTCGCGCCGGTGATGACGTACGACCGGCCGGACTCCGACCGCGGGAACTTGCCGCCGACATACAGCTTGTAGGTCTTGCGCACCGGCACCCGTGGCGCCCGCGTGCTGGGCTCAGACGTCAAGGTAGGCCTCCAGACCGTGCCGGCCGCCCTCCCGGCCGTACCCGGATTCCTTGTAGCCGCCGAACGGCGAGGACGGGTCGAACCGGTTGAACGTGTTTGCCCAGACCACGCCCGCCCGCAGTTGGGCCGCGATCGACAGGATCCGGGAGCCCTTGTCTGTCCAGACCCCGGCGGACAGCCCGTACGGCGTGTTGTTCGCCTTCTCCACGGCCTCGTCCGGCGTCCGGAACGTCAGCACCGAGAGGACCGGCCCAAAGATCTCCTCACGGGCGATCCGATGCGCCTGCGACACTCCGGTGAACAGGGTCGGCGGGAACCAGAAGCCGCGGTCGGGCAGCTCGCACGGAGGCGACCAGCGTTCCGCTCCCTCGGCCTCGCCCACCTCGGACAGCTCCCGGATCCGGGCCAGTTGGGCGGCCGAGTTGATCGCGCCGATGTCGGTGTTCTTGTCCAGCGGATCGCCGACCCGAAGCGTGGTCAGCCGGCGCTTGAGGGAGGCGAGCACGTCCTCGTACACCGACTCCTGCACCAGAAGCCGGGAGCCGGCACAGCACACATGGCCCTGGTTGAAGAAGATCCCGTTGACGATTCCCTCGACGGCCTGGTCGATCGGCGCATCGTCGAAGATGATGTTCGCCGCCTTGCCGCCGAGCTCGAGCGTGACCTTCTTGTCGGTGCCGGCCACCGACTTCGCGATCATCCGGCCGACCTCGGTGGAGCCGGTGAACGCCACCTTGTCCACGCCTGGATGCTCGACCAGCGCTCGGCCGGTGTCGCCGGCGCCGGTGACGATGTTGACCACACCGGGCGGTAGCCCCGCCTGCTGGCAGATCTCGGCGAATACCAGCGCGGTCAGCGGGGTGGTCTCAGCGGGCTTGAGCACCACGGTATTCCCGGCGGCGAGCGCCGGCGCGATCTTCCAGGCCAGCATGAGCAGCGGGAAGTTCCACGGAATGACCTGCCCGGCGACCCCGAGCGGGCGCGGATCGGGACCGAACCCGGCGTAGGACAGCTTGTCTGCCCAGCCCGCGTAATAGAAGAAGTGCGCTGCGACCAGTGGGATGTCGACGTCCCTGGACTCCCTGATCGGCTTGCCGTTGTCCAGCGATTCGAGCACCGCCAGCTCGCGGGCGCGCTCCTGGATGATCCGCGCGATCCGGTACAGGTACTTCGCGCGGTCCGCCGGGCGCATTCCGGACCAGGTCGACTCGAACGCGCTTCGGGCGGCGGCGACCGCGCGGTTCACGTCCTGCGGTCCGGCCTCGGCGATCTCGGCCAGCACCTCCTCGGACGCCGGCGAGATCGTCTTGAACGGCCGCCCATCGACGCTGTCGACGAACTCGCCGCCGATGAACAGCCCGTATGAGGACTTGATGTCCACAATCGCCCGAGATTCGGGCGCCGGGGCGTAATCGAACTTCAGGCCGGCCATGATCATCAATCCAAGTCGCGCTGAGCCAAAGTCACCAGACCAGCGTAGACGCCGCGCCCGGGCGGCGTCGTGCACCGGGATCACGCGTACCTCGCCCTGATCCCGAGATCTGGTGAACTGAGTGTCGGTTATCCGGCACCCGATTCACCAAATCACGGAACGCGACCGTGGAAAGCGCTACGCCTCCGGCTCCGGGGCATAGAAGGCAGTAGTGGCGGCGACCTGGGCCGCCGCCTCGGCCTCGGTGGCCCCGGCCACCTTGTTGGCCTCACCCCACGCCCGGCTGCTGGCGATGATGGACTCGCGGCCCTCGGGCTTCTCGTGCCACGTCGCCTTGTCCGCGTCGGAGATCGACACGCCGGCCAGGTGCAGCCCAAGGCCGAGCACGGCCAGATCCCAGCCGACACCGACCGCGCCCGGACCGAACTGGCCCCACATCTCGGCCGTTACGACCGCAGCGTGCTCCATCTCGAAGAGCGTCGACTCGGGGCCGGCGGGCGTAAGGCGCACCTCCACCTCGCTGATGTCGGCCTCGGTGACGTTCTCGCCGTACACCCAGGTCACCTTGAGCAGCTTGGGGGGCTCGCACGCCAGGATCTCCCCGCCGGCGTTCCCCTCGAGCTGGTACTTGCCGCCGAGGCTCAGGTCGCCGGAGACCGGCAGGAACCAGCGGCCGATGCGCTCGGGGTTGGTCAGCGCGTCCCAGACGTCCTCGATCGATGCGTCGTACGTGCGTCGCAGTAGGAGCGTGCGGGCCTCGCCGGCCGGAATCGTGGCTCGACCGAGCACCCGGTCGACGGCGTTGAGCTCGCGGATGTAGTCGGTCATTTCTTCTCGTTCTCCTTCTTGGTTGGACGGCGCTTCTCGGTTGGACGGCGCGCGCGCTTGCCGCGCGCCAGTTCGGTGGCGAGTGCGTCGAGACGCTGGCTCCAGAACCGCCGGAATTGCTCCAGCCACATGTCGACCTCTTGCAGGGGCGCGGACTCGACCGCATACAAGCGCCGGGTGCCCTCGGCCCGCACCGTCGCGAACCCCGACTCCCGCAGCACCCGCAGATGTTGCGAGACCGCCGGCTGGGAGATCCCGAACTCCGCCTGGACGACGGCGGTGATCGCGCCGGAGGTGCGCTCACCCTTGGCCAGGAGCTCGAGAATCCGCCGCCGGACCGGGTCGCCGAGGACGTCGAACGCGTGCACGCGGTCAGTGTGCCAGCTGTTACTTATATAAGTCAAACACGGGATATCGCGCCGGCGGGCGGTCCGATTCGGCCAGGGTGTTCGGCGGTGATCAGTCCAGGGTGAAGTAGTCCGGGCCGGAGTAGCGGCCGGTGGTCATCCGCTGCCGCTGCATGAGCAGGTCGTTGAGCAGGCTGGACGCGCCGAGCCTGAACCAGTCGGGGTCGAGCCAGTCGGCACCGGCGGTTTCGTTGACTAGCACCAGGTAGCGGATCGCGTCCTTACTGGTCCGGATCCCGCCGGCCGGCTTCACTCCGATCATGGTGCTGGTGGTGTCCCGGAAGTCCCGGACCGCTTCCAGCATGACCAACGTCACCGGCAGTGTCGCGGCCGGCTGGATCTTGCCGGTGCTGGTCTTGATGAAGTCGGCTCCGGCCAGCATCGCCAGCCACGACGCGCGTCGCACGTTGTCGTACGTGGCGAGCTCACCGGTCTCCAAGATGACCTTGAGGTGGGCCGGTCCGCTGGCTTGCTTGATCGCGACGATCTCGTCGTAGACGTCCAGGTAGTGCCCGGCCAGGAAGGCGCCGCGGTCGATGACCATGTCGATCTCGTCGGCGCCGGCGGCCACCGCGTCCTTGGTGTCCTGCAGTTTCACCGCGAGGCTGGCCCGGCCGCTGGGAAACGCGGTCGCGACACTGGCGACCTTGACGGTGGAGCCGGCCAGATCCGCCTTGGCCGCCGCGATGAGGTCCGGATAGACGCACACCGCCGCCACCGAGGGCGCGGTGGGATCGGCCGGATCGGGGCGTTTGGCCTTCGCGCACAGCGCCCGCACCTTCCCGGGAGTGTCCCGCCCCTCCAGGGTCGTGAGGTCGATCATCCGGATGGCGAGATCGATCGCCTGCTGCTTAGCCGTGGTCTTGATGGATCGGGTCGCCAGCTTGGCTGCGCGCTCGTCCGCTCCGACCGCGTCAACCCCGGGTAGGCCGTGCAAGAACCGTCGGAGCGACGCATCTGAGGACGCGATTTCTGGCAGCCGGTCCGACGACGCCGGCTTCGCCGCCGTAGTGGTCACGCTTCGAGGATAACTGCCGCACTGCGGCACAATTCAGAGTCATGAGTGACCCCATGTACTCCAGGATCCGCTACCGAGCGCTGCCTACCATGATCGTTTGTGTGGTAGTTGTCGTGTTCGCTGCCCTGCTCCTGGTCGACACCCTGCGGCGCGGCAGCGGGCAGGCCGCGTGGCTCAGTGTGTTCGGGGCGGTGCTCGTGGCCCTAGTCGCCTACGTGGTGGGCGTGCGGCCGGCCGTGATCGTGGAGGCGGACAACCTCATCGTGCGCAATCCGTTGCAGGCGTTCGAGATTCCGTGGAGCGCGGTCGAAGACCTGAAGATCAGCTACGGCCTGGATGTGGTCACCAAGGACCGGACGGTGCACGCTTGGGCGATCCCGTCTTCCCGAGCATCCAGGTACCGCGACTTTCAACGGCAGTGGCGCGGTTACGCGGCAGACATGCGTATGACCGGCAAAGGCGAGGAGCCGGCGGGCAAGGGCACCGGGTTCGCGGATCGGGTGCTCGAGGAGCTCGAGATGATCATGGCCGACCGGAAGCCGAAGCGAGCGATCGAGCCCCGCCCGATCACCATGTGGTGGGCGTGGGAGGCGATCGTGCCGGCTGCCGTCAGCGCCGTCGGCATCGTGGTCGCGATCCTGATCGGCTAGCAGCAGCATCGACCCTGATCGCCTAGCAGGGGTTCGGCCGTGACCGGCTAATCCGGATTCGGCCGTGACCGGCTAGTAGGAGTTGGGTCCTGGCCGGCTAGCAGCGGGGTCCGGCGCCATCCGTGCGGACCTTGCCGGCCGGGCACACCGGCGCCAGCGCACCGGCCCTGTCGACGACTACCCGTCCGCCCAAGACCCCGGCTAGTGCCACCGTGACAGTTCGTACCTCGGCGATGGTGGCGCACTTCATGTCGGTCGGCGACGGGGTGGCTGCCGGTAGCGGACGGATCGTGATCGCGACCGCGGTCTCCGACTCGGCCACGACCGCTTCGTACTCCAAGGTGCAAGCGCCGGCGTTGGTCGGGGTGCCGAAGAAGTACGCAATAAGCGACCGACCGCCGGCTGCGATCTCCGTCGCGGCGAGCTCGCCGTCGCTCAGCTTTCGGGGCGGCCGGAGGAATTCGGTCTGCCGCACGGCCGGGTAGCTAAAGCCATCACCCGGCACCTCGGGCCCGGTGAAGATCCATGCCGTGGTCGACACCCGGCCGCGATCGGTTCTGAACTCGGTCGTGCCGAGATGAACTCCAGTCAGCCGCACCGGCTTCACGTCCGGGCAATCCAGCCCCTTGGGTGTCCCGGTCCCGGCGATAAATGTCACCGCGTCCTCGGCGGACAGGGCGGCATGGCTGGTCGTGGTCCCACCTGACCAGCTGACCGTGGCCCTTGTCGGGCTGGCCGGATACCGGCGGATCGCGACCTCGATCAGCCCGCAGGCGAATGCCAGTTTCGCCGCGTTGGTCGCGACGCCGTACTCGGGCACCGGGAACTCGTCAAGCACGACGATCGGGCGCGGTACCGCGGCCGCCGGGAAGTCGGCCCATCGGGCCAGGGCTTCGGTCAGCGCCTTCGGCGCGCTCGGGTTGGCCGTCGGTGTGGTCGGCGGTGCCGCGGTAGTCCCGGAACTGCTGGATCCGGGTCCAGCGCTGCCAGAGTCACCGCCCGAGTCGCAGGCTGCCAGGGTCGCCGCCAGCAGCGCCGCCAGGGCCGTTCCGGCAAGCACCCGCCAGACGCGGTCCGCCAGGTAGCTCCGGTCTACAGTCACCCGATCTCCACTCATGCGCCGGCGAGCCGCTGCCCCGGTCAGGCGGTTTCGGCGGGCGCTCCGGCCGCCGCCGTCAGATCGGTCCGGAGCCTGGCCAGCTCCGCTTCCGCATGCTTTCGGGCCTGGGTCACGTCGGATCCGGTGACCTGGACGATGACCTCGGAGTAGCACTTGAGCTTCGGTTCGGTCCCGCTCGGGCGCACCACCACCCGTGCACCGCCGGCCAGCCGGTAGCGCAACCCGTCGGTCGGCGGCAGGTCTGCCGTACCGGTCGCCAGGTCCTCGACGGACTCCACCGCCCGACCGCCGAGCTCACTCGGTGGGTCGGCCCGCAGCCGGTCCATCATTGCGCCGATCTCAGCCAGATCCGTCACCCGGATGGACAACTGGTCGGTCGCATGCAGGCCGTACTCGACCGCCAGCTCGTCCAGCATGTCGAGCAGGCTGGCACCACGCGCCCGGATCATGGCCGCGAGCTCGCAGACCATGAGCGCGGCACTGATGCCGTCCTTGTCCCGGACCGCGTCCGGGTCGACGCAATAGCCGAGCGCCTCCTCGTAGCCGTACCGCAGTCCCGGCACTCGAGACAGCCACTTGAACCCGGTCAGCGTCTCGGCGTACGACAGGCCGTACTGGGCCGCCATCTTCCCGAGTAGCGAGGACGAGACGATCGTGGTCGCGAACGCGCCCGATCGGGCCCGGCCGGTCCGGCACAGATGCACGCCGAGCAGCGCGCCGACCTCGTCCCCGCGCAGCATCCGCCAGCCGTCGACCGGGTCGGGCACCGCGACCGCGCACCGGTCCGCGTCCGGGTCGTTCGCGATCACCAGGTCCGCATCACCGGCTCTGGCCCGAGCCAGGGCCAGGTCCATCGCGCCCGGTTCCTCTGGGTTCGGGAACACGACGGTAGGAAAATCCGGGTCCGGGTCTGCTTGCTCGGGCACGACGTCCGGGGCCGCGAAGCCGGCTCGCCGCAGCACCTCGACCAGCACTTCGCGTCCGCTGCCGTGCAGTGGCGTGTACACCACCCGCAGCTCACGCTCGCCCGGCTCGACGATGCCGACGGTCCGGCGCACGTATGCCTCGATCACCTCTTCGTCCAGCGTCAGCCAGTCGGTACCGAGTGGGACGTCGGCGAGCCGGCCAATCGCATCGATCCGCGCCGAGATCTCTTCGTCCACCGGCGGGACGATCTGCGAGCCATCGCCGAGATAGACCTTGTAGCCGTTGTCCTGGGGCGGATTGTGCGACGCGGTCACCATTACTCCGGCGGCCGCGCCGAGGTAGCGGATCGCGAACGCGAGCACCGGCGTGGGCAGCGGCTTCGGCAGCACCATCGCGTGTAGGCCGGCTCCGGTCACCACCGCCGCGGTGTCCCTCGCGAATTGATCCGACTTGTGCCTGGCGTCGAACCCGATGACAACGGCCTTGCCGCCGGTGTCCCGGACATAGCCGACCAGCCCGGCGGCGGCCCGGATCACCACCGCCCGGTTCATCCGGTTGGGTCCGGCGCCGAGCGCACCGCGCAACCCAGCCGTGCCGAACTGCAGCCGGGTGCCGAACCGGTCAGCAAGTCCGGCTTCGTCGCTGGCCTCGAGCAGTGCGGACAACTCCGCCCTGGTGTCCGGATCGGGATCCTCGGCCAGCCACTCCCGAGCGGCGGCGGCCAGTTCGCCGGCCCTGCTCACAGCCGGCCGATCACGTCCGCGAGGAGGCGGCCCATGCTCTGCGCCGAGTCCCGGCCGGCGGTGAGTACTTCCTCATGGTCCAGTGGCTCGCCGGTGATGCCGGCGGCCAGGTTCGTCACCAGCGAGAGCCCGAGGACGTCGGCACCGCCCTCCCGCGCCGCGATCGCCTCTAGAGCGGTCGACATCCCAACGAGGTCGGCTCCGCAGCGGCGCAACATCCGGATCTCCGCCGGAGTTTCGTAGTGGGGTCCGGGCATGCAGGCGTAGACGCCCTCCTCGAGCGTTGGATCGATCGCCCTCGCCACCTCGCGCAATCGGTGGGTGTAGAGATCGGTGAGGTCGACGAATGTGCCGCCGACGATGGGCGACGTCGCGGTCATGTTGAGGTGATCGCTGATCAGCACTGGCTGACCGACCCGCATTCCGACCCGCAGCCCGCCGGCCGCGTTGGTGAGCACGATCGTGCGGCAGCCGGCGGCCACCGCGGTGCGCACCCCGTGCACCACCGCGGCGGCCCCCTTGCCCTCGTACAGATGAGTGCGGCCGAGGAACACAAGCGCCCGGTGCCCCGACACCGGCACGGAGCGGATCTTGCCGGCGTGTCCGGTCACCGTGGGTGCAGGGAAGCCGGGCAGATCGGTGCTGGCCAGCTCGGTATCGGCGGCTCCGAGCACGTCCGCGGCCGGCACCCAACCAGAGCCGAGCACCACCGCGATGTCGTGGGTGGCCTGCCCGGTGCGCTCGGCCAGGGTCTGGGCGGCGGCTCTGGCGGCGAGGTACGGATCGTCGATCTGCACGGTAGTGGTCACAAACCGACCATAGTTGGCCACGGGCGGTCGTGGGTTACCGGCACGGCCGGGTGCGCAGGTCGTGCACGTAGTCCGAGGGCGCACCGGCCTTGTCCGCCGCATCCGCGATCAGCGCCAGGTACCGCGCCGACGGCAGCCCGCCCTCGTAGCCGTCGAGCACATAGAGCCAGGCCAGCACGTCGCCGTCCAGCGTTTCCACCCGGACCCGGATCTTCTGGTAGAGCCCGAGCTCGCTGCCCTCCCACCGGTCCAGCCCACCGACATCGCTCGGCGCGACGTCGTAGAGCGCCACGAAGACCTGGCCACCCTCGTCCTCGACCACGGTGGACAGCGCGCCGTCCCAGCCACGATCTTCAGCGCCGAACGTCAACCGCCAGCCGAGCAACCAACCGGTCCCGCGCTGCGGCGAGTGTGGCGCGCGCCAGGCCATCTGCGCGGGATCGAGGTTGGAACCGTAGGCGGCGTACAGATCCACGCAGGCCAGGGTACGGCGGCGGGTGAACCGGCACGCGAGAATGGCTGCATGACGCGGATCGCGATCGTCGGTGGTGGACCTGGTGGGTACGAGGCCGCGCTGGTCGGAGTTCAGTATGGCGCCGAGGTGACCCTGGTCGAGTCGACCGGTGTCGGCGGGTCGACCGTGCTCACCGACTGCGTACCGTCCAAGACCCTGATCGCCACCGCCGAGGTGGTGGCCCACGCCACCGAGTCGGCAGAGCTCGGCGTGGTGCTCGGGGACGGGACGCCGCCGGCTGGCGCGGTCGGGGTGGATCTGGCCCGGGTCAATGCCCGGGTGACCGGGTTGGCCCTGGCGCAGTCCGCCGATATCGCGGGCCGGCTGGCTCGGGAGGGGGTCCAGGTGTTGCGTGGCACGGCGCGCTTTGCCGGACCCGGGAAGCTGGAGTGTGAGCTGTCCGGCGGTGGCACCGAGACGGTAGCGGCCGACACGATCCTGGTGGCCACCGGAGCCCGCCCGCGAGTGCTTGCCGATGCCCGCCCGGACGGGGAGCGGATTCTGACCTGGGAGCAGCTCTACGACCTGGCAGAGCTGCCGGAGCGGCTGGTCGTGGTGGGCTCCGGGGTGACCGGCGCCGAGTTCGCCAGCGCCTATCAGGCGCTGGGCTCGCAGGTGGTACTCGTGTCCAGCCGGGACCGGGTGCTGCCCGGGGAGGACGCGGATGCGGCGGCGGTGCTGGAGACGGTCTTCCGCCGCCGCGGCATGGAGGTGCTTGGCCACTCCCGGGCGTCTGCGGTGCGGCGGGCCGCGGATGGGGTGCTGGTCGAGCTGGAGGACGGGCGCACGATCGAGGGCACGCACTGCCTGCTCGCGGTCGGATCGGTGCCCAACACCGAAGGCATCGGGCTTACCGAGGTCGGAGTCCGGCTGAGCCCGGACGGCCACATCGAGGTCGACCGGGTGTCTCGCACCTCGGCAGCCGGCATCTACGCGGCCGGCGACTGCACCGGTGTGCTGCTGCTCGCCTCTGTGGCAGCTATGCAGGGCCGGATCGCGATGTGGCACGCGCTGGGGGCCGCGGTGCGCCCGCTCGATCTGCGTACCGTGTCCGCGACCGTCTTCACCGATCCGGAGATCGCCACAGTCGGCTACTCCCAACAGGCGATCGAGCTCGGTGAGGTGGCCGCGGTCACCGTCAAGCTGCCGCTGGCCACGAATGCGCGGGCCAAGATGCAAGGTGTCCGGGATGGCTTCGTCAAGCTGTTCTGCCGACCCGGCACCGGGATTGTGGTGGGCGGCGTGGTGGTCGCGCCGCGGGCCAGCGAGCTCATCCATCCGGTGTCGCTGGCGGTCGACGCGTCACTGACGGTCGAGCAGGTCGCGCATGCGTTCACGGTGTACCCGTCGGTTTCCGGCTCCATCGCCGAGGCGGCCAGGCAGCTGTCTCACCGGGAGGCGCCGGTAGAGCGCTGAGCCGGCCCGGCTGGCTCGGGTGGCTCGGTCCCGGCCGCCGCGGACGAGGCGGTCGTGTCCGGTGCGGCCGGCTCCGGTGCCTCGGATTCGGTCCAGCCGTCGAGCGGGGACTGCTTGGTTGGTTCGGTCGGATCGTCCAGCGCCGCGCCGAGTGGGGTTCCGGCGAACAGCGCGTAGAGCTGCTCGGAGTCGTACCCGGAGCCGTACCAGCCCTGCGCCCAAGCTCGGCAGCTCGTCCCGGCGGCCCAGTACGGGACGGTGACGTCGACATCGGTGACGGTGCGAGCCTCCGGCGCCGTCCCGGCTTGCAGCCGGTCCGCGTCGGCCGGGCAGACCGGCACCAGCCGGGGCTCGGCGCCGTCCGGTGCCCAGCGCATTTCGCTCGCCGGGGCCGGGTGCAGCGGATCGAACACGCACGGCAGGCGGATCGGCAGCGGCTGGACTTGAGCGCGGGCCAGCGCGCACGCAAGCGCGTATCGGGTCTCGTCGAGAGTGCGCGCCAGGGCCGCCACGTCGGCCGGCTGGCCGATGTCGGCTACCTTCTGCTTGGCCTCGGCCAGGCCGGCCAGCGCGCGAGCGTAGTCGGCCCGCGCCTCGGCATTCTGGTGCGGCCCGCCCAGGTTCGCCTCGGCGTGCTCGACCTGCTCGCCGATCTTGCGCAGGTCCGCTACGACCAGATGGCCCGATAGGTCGAGCTCCTGCTGCTCCACCTTGGCCGTCTTCGACCTGGCCCAGGCGGCCAGCCCTACCAGGACCACCGCGAGCACGGCGAACAGCCAGACGAACGGGAAGCCGGACGAGCCGCCGCCACTCGCGGCGGTCGCGGTCGACGCGGGCGGTGACGGCTTGGGCAGCTTGGACTCGATCTCATCGATGAACCGAAGGATCGTATCGGCGCGGTTGCCGCCGCTGGCTGCCTGAGCGTCCTGCGCGATCTCGTCGGCGATGGTGCCGAGTTCGGTGGAACCGGCTCGGAAGTACGGGCCGGCCAGTGCCGCATACGTGCCACCGCGCTGGCCGCTGGCCAGGTACAGCGCCGCGGGCAGCCGGCCCGGGTCGTGGCCGGTCTCCCGGACGGCGGCGAGCGGCAGGATCGCGATGAAGATCGGGGGACTGGCCTGGCGCAGCCGGTTGCGGATGCGGTCCGCCTGCACTTGGGGAAGCAGTCGGTCCGCGCCGGGCGCGAGATACAGCGGATCGGTACGCAACCCGGCCGCCGCCCGGTCGATCCGGTCGCCGGCCAGTGCGGGCGCGGCCATCGGGCCGAGCACGATCGCGGCGATCGTGACGGCTCCCGCGACAGCCGCGAACGCCGAGCGGCGCATCGGCTCAGATTACCGCCGTTAGTCTTTGATCTCGCACAACACCGCGCCGCTGGCGACCGTGGCGCCGACCTCCGCGGACAGGCTGGTGACCGTTCCCGATTTGTGAGCGTTGAGCGGCTGCTCCATCTTCATCGCCTCGAGCACCACGATGAGCTCGCCGGATTCCACCCGCTGGCCGTCCTCCACCGCCACCTTGACTATGGTGCCCTGCATCGGAGAGGTCAGCGCATCGCCACTGGCACCCGCGCCGGTCTTCTTCGCGCCGTGGCGCGGGACTGGTTTGGCTGCGCTGCTGCCGCCACCGGTCCCGACGCCGAGCCCGGCCGGCAAGACCACCTCGAGCCGCTTGCCGCCGACCTCGACTGTGATCCGCTCCCGCTCGGATGGCGCGTCCGCGTCCGCGACCGGGCCGGCGTACGGCGGGATCCGGTTGTCGAACTCGGTCTCGATCCATCGCGTGTGCACGGTGAACGGCTGGTCGGCCCGCTCCGGTGCGAACGCCGGATCGCTGACCACCGCGCGGTGGAACGGCAGCACTGTCGGCATTCCGTCGATCTCGAACTCGGCGAGCGCCCGCCGCGACCGGGCCAGCGCGTGCTGACGGTCGACCCCGGTGACGATCAGCTTGGCTAGCAGCGAGTCGAAGTTCTGCCCGATCACCGCGCCCGGTTCGATACCGGAATCCAGCCGGACCCCGGGTCCGCTCGAAGGTCGCCACGTCATTACCGTGCCCGGCGTGGGCAGGAAGTTGCGGCCCGGGTCCTCCCCGTTGATCCGGAACTCGATCGAATGACCGCGGATCTCCGGGTCCGGGTAGTCCAGCCGCCCGCCGTCGGCGATCCGGAACATCTCCCGAACCAGGTCGATGCCGGTCACCTCCTCGGTAACCGGATGCTCGACCTGTAGCCGGGTGTTCACCTCGAGGAAGGAGATCATGCCGTCCTGACCGACCAGGAACTCGCAGGTCCCGGCGCCGACGTAGCCGGCCTCGCGCAAGATCGCCTTGGACCCGGAGTACAGCTCCGCCCGCTGGGCCGCGGACAGGAACGGTGCCGGTGCCTCCTCGACCAGCTTCTGATGTCGCCGCTGCAGCGAGCAGTCCCTGGTCGATACCACGACCACGTTGCCGTGCTGGTCGGCCAGGCATTGGGTCTCGACGTGCCGGGGCCGATCCAGGTACCGCTCGACAAAGCACTCACCGCGGCTAAACGCGGTGACCGCCTCCCGCACCGCCGAGTCGTACAGTTCGGGAATCTCGGCCAGGGTTCGGGCCACCTTGAGGCCGCGCCCACCGCCGCCGTACGCCGCCTTGATGGCGATCGGCAACCCGTGCGCACGCGCGAACTCGACCACCTCATCGGCACCGGCCACCGGATCCGGGGTGCCGGCCACCAGCGGCGCCCCGACGCGCTGGGCGATGTGCCGGGCCTGGACCTTGTCGCCGAGCGCGATGATCGCGGCCGGCGGCGGGCCGATCCAGGTCAGCCCGGCATCGATCACGGCCTGAGCGAAGCCCGCGTTCTCGGCCAGGAAGCCGTATCCGGGATGCACGGCATCGGCTCCAGACTGCGCCGCCGCCGCAAGCAGCTTGTCGATCACAAGGTAGCTGTCGCCGGGCGTGGTGCCGCCCAGCGCATACGCCTCGTCGGCGAGCCGCACGTGCAGCGCGTCGCGGTCCGGGTCGGCGTACACCGCAACGCTGCCGATGCCGGCGTCGCGGCAGGCGCGGGCAATGCGAACGGCGATCTCGCCCCGGTTGGCGATGAGTACCTTGCGC
>DATFRM010000106.1:0-3030 GCA_035263265.1 Actinomycetes bacterium | reverse complement strand
GACGCATTGTCGCTCAGCGGCCTGGACGAGTTCGGCTTGCGCGGCCTGCTCACCGTGCACTCCCCCGGCGTGGCCGTGCTGGCGGCCCCGATGGAGCCGGGCGGCGCCGAGAATATCCCGGCCACGATGGTCACCGACGTGATCAGCAATCTCCGGCACATGTTCGATGCGGTGATCATCGATACCCCGGCGGCGTTCAGCGATCACGTGCTGGCCGCGTTCGACCTGACCGACCTGTTCCTGCTGATCGCCACCCTGGACATCCCGGCGCTGAAGAATCTCAAGCTCACGCTCGAGACGATGGACCTGCTCAACTACCCCAGAGACCGGTGGCGGGTGGTCCTCAACCGGGCCGATTCGAAGGTCGGCCTGAGCGTGGGCGAGGTCGAAAAGACGCTCCGACTGCCGATCAGTGCCCAGATCCCGTCGTCACGCGCCGTTCCGATGTCCATCAACCGCGGGGTCCCGCTGGTCCAGGAGGAACCCGGACACCCCGTCAGCGTCGAGGTCCGCCGGCTCGCCGACCGGATCACCGCACTGCCCTCGCAAGCCACAGTCACCGGCTCCGCCGACCGGCGCGGGCTGCTCCGTCGGAAGGCGCGCAATCCATGAGTCTGTCTGACCGCCTCGCCCTCGCTCGGCATCGGATGGAGCCGGCGGCGACCGTCATCGCGACGGCACCGGCCAGCCGGCCGGGCTCGCGCCGGCAACGTCGCAGCCTCGACCCGTTCGCCGACATCAAGAAGGCGGTCCACCAGTCCCTCCTGGAGACGCTGGGCCCGCAGCTCTACGACGCGCGGATGACCCAGAGCGAGCTCGAGGCGCGGGTCCGGGCGACGCTGTCCGACGCCATCGCGGCCGAGGTCGCCCCGCTGACCGCCGCCGACCGGGCCCGGATCGCCGAGCAGATCGCCGACGACATCCTCGGCTACGGCCCGATCCAGCCGCTGCTCCGGGATCCGGACGTCACCGAGATCATGGTGAACGGAGCGGATCAGGTCTACGTCGAGCGGGCCGGCCGGATCTACCGGGTCGACATCGCGTTCTCCGACGAGGCGCACCTGCGCCGGACGATAGACAAGATCGTGGCTCGGATCGGGCGGCGGATCGACGAGTCCAGCCCGATGTGTGACGCGCGGCTGCCCGACGGCAGCCGGGTCAACGCGGTCATCGCTCCGCTTGCGCTGGACGGGCCGATGCTGACGATCCGGAAGTTCGCCGCCGACCCGTACGAGGCCGAGGACCTCATCGAGTTCGGCACCATGTCCAAGGTCGTCGCGGAGTTCCTCGAGGCGTGCGTGACCGGGCGGGCGAACATCCTGGTCTCCGGCGGCACCGGCGCCGGCAAGACGACCACGCTCAACGTGCTCTCCTCGTTCATCCCGGAGGACGAGCGGATCATCACGATCGAAGATGCGGCCGAGCTCCAGTTGCACCAGGAGCACGTGCTGCGGCTCGAGGCGCGGCCACCGAACATCGAGGGTCGCGGCGAGATCCGGATCCGCGAACTGGTCCGCAACGCGCTTCGGATGCGGCCGGACCGGATCGTGGTGGGCGAGGTCCGCGACGCGGCGGCGCTGGACATGCTGCAGGCGATGAACACCGGTCACGACGGCTCGATCTGCACCGTCCACGCGAACTCGCCCAGGGATGCGCTGGCCCGGGTGGAGACCATGGTGCTGATGGCCGGCATGGAGCTGCCGATGCGCGCGATCCGGGAGCAGGTGGCCAGCGCCCTGGACCTGATCGTTCATCAGACCAGGTTCAAGGACGGCTCCCGGCACATCACCCAGGTGACCGAGGTAGTCGGCATGGAGGGTGACACGATCACGCTGCAGGACCTGTTCCTCTACGACCACGGAATGGGCTTCGACGAGGAGGGGCGCACCCTCGGCCAGCTCAAGTCCACCGGGTTGCGGCCGAAGTTCCTGGAGAAGCTGGCCTGGCGCGGCGTGAAGGTAGATCCCTGGCTGTTCCAGTTCGAGAAGTTCCTCGGGCGATGATCCGGACCGCGGCCCGCCGCACGATCGCGCTGGGCGCGCTAGCCGCCCTGGCGGTACTGCTCGCGCCGGGTTCGGCACTGGCCCAAGGTCCCACGGGGCGCATCGTTGGAGTGACCGCCGAGAACGGCCAGCTCCAGGTGGTGTTCGAGACCCGTGGGCTGCCCGAGGGGGTGTCCGTCGATCCCGATTCTGTCCAGGTAAAGCTCGATACCACCGAGCTCGATCCGGACGCGGAGCCGATCGGGCAGACCAAGCCGGTCGACCGCTCCGTGATGCTCGCGCTCGATGCGAGCGAGAGCATGGCGGACGACATCGACGAGGCGAAGGCGGCGGCCGAAACCTTCCTGGACACCGTTCCGGCCGACGTCAAGGTCGGGCTGGTCACTTTCGCCAAGAAAGCCACGCTCGCGGTCAAGCCGACCACCCAGCGAGACGAGGTTCGTGACCAGGTGCGGCAGATCGACACCAGCGTCGGCACCGCACTGTACGACGGTATCCAGCTGGCCGTGGACAACCTGGGCGAGGACGGCGTGCGCAGCATTGTCCTGCTCAGCGACGGCGATGACACAACGAGTACCGCGGATCTGCCCAGCACTGTGGAAGACCTTGGCGCGTCCGGGGTCGACCTCGACGCGGTCGCGTTCGACCAAGGCGATACCCAGGTACTCGGGGAACTGACGGCCGCGGGAACCGGGCGCCTCGTTCAGACGGCGGACAGGACCGACCTCGAATCGCTGTTCGAGGAGTCGGCTGAGGCGATCGCGGGGCAGGTGCTGATCACGGCGCCACTGCCGGCCACGATTCAGGCCGGCGATTTCAACGTCGCCGTCGAGGCGACCGCCGGCGCCGCGGTCCTGGCGGACTCGGTAGTGGGCTTCGTCACCGAGGCCGGGCTGCCCCCGGTTCCGAAGGCCGGACCGGCACCGGTCAACCCGACGGCGGGGTTCTTCGACTCCGATCCCGCGCTGCTGGCCGGAGGGATGCTGCTGTTCGCCGGCCTGGCCGTCATCGCCGGGTTCGGGTTCGC
>DATFRM010000105.1:0-9623 GCA_035263265.1 Actinomycetes bacterium | reverse complement strand
CCGGCCACCACGTGGGCGGCGTGCCGATCGGGTTGGTTCGCCCCGGTCACCCACGACGTACCGGTCACCACCCGTGGGTCGACGAGGTAGCGGATGCCGAGCTGGCGTAGCATCTGCGGTCCGATGTACCCGCGTACCAGGCCGGGAGCGGTGGCGAAGTCGGCCGCCTCGAACATCGCCACCTCGGCCGGATCGAGCGCGGCCTGCAGCCGTTTCATGTCGACCTCACGGTCGCCGGGCACGCCGATCACCAGCACTTCCGGCTTCCCGGCGCCCGGCGTGGTCACCTTGACCACCACGTTCTTCAGCGTGTCCGCCGCGCCGATCTGCCGATCCAGCGCGCCGAGCGAGTTGACCAGATCGACCAGCGACTCGATGGTGGGCGTGTTCGGCGTGTCGAGCACCCGTAGATCGGGCTGCCCGGCGGTGTCACCCTCCGGCGGCGCGGGTACCCGGACCGCCTCGGTGTTGGCCGCGTAGTCGCACCGGATGCAGGTCACGAACGTGTCCTCGCCGATGGGGCTGGGGGCGAGGAACTCCTCGGACGCCGAGCCGCCCATGGCGCCGGACATCGCCGCCACGATCCGGTAGGACAGGCCGAGCCGATCGAAGATCTTGATGTAGGCCTCGCGGTGCAGCTCGTACGAGCGCTTGAGGCCCTCGTCGTCCAGGTCGAACGAGTAGGAGTCCTTCATGACGAACTCGCGACCGCGCAACAGGCCGGCGCGGGGCCGGGCTTCATCCCGGTACTTCGTCTGGACCTGGTACAGGATGACCGGGTAGTCCCGGTAGGACGAGTACTCGCTCTTCACCAGTTCGGTGAACAGCTCCTCGTGGGTGGGTCCGAGCAGGTAGTCCAGCCCTTTGCGGTCCTTGAGCCGGAAGATGTGGTCGCCGTACTCGGTCCAGCGCCCGCTGAGCTGATACTGCTCGCGCGGCAGCAGCGCCGGGAACAGCAGCTCCTGCCCGCCCATCCGGTTCATCTCCTCGCGGACCACCCGCGCGACGTTCTCAAGGATGATCTTGCCAAGCGGCAGCCAGGTGTAGATGCCCGGCGCGACGCGGCGGATGTACCCGGCCCGCACCAGCAGCTTGTGGCTCGGCACCTCGGCGTCCGCCGGGTCCTCGCGCAGGGTACGCAGGAACAACGACGACATCCGGGTGATCACGGCTGAGCTCCTCGATTTGGCGGGGCGGGTGTGCGGGCGAGGATAGCGCGGGGATACGCACCACCACGAAGAGTTATCGCAGCCCCACGCCGTCAGGATAGGTCGGCCGGTCGCAGCCCGTCCCGATCCGCGTCGAGACCGTTGACCGCGGCACTGATCCGCCGGTACGCCCGCTCGAACTCGTGCCGCCGGTCGGCTCCGATCCGGTGTCCGCCGGCCAGCATCCGGGTCAGGTCGACCAACCGGTACGGAGCCGAGCTGGACACCACGGTCGGCAGGTACTCGGCGGCGGTGACCACCCAGTCGCCGGACGCCGTTGCGGTGAACTCGAACCTGGCCAGCACGCCCTCGTGGGTGGCCTGATCGGCAGTACTCTGCTCGGCCACGTGGTTGCCGAGTCCGTAGGCGACCCATTTGCCGCCGATCCGCTCGAACGGCTGCACCACGTGCGCGTGATGGCCGTACACCAGGTCGATGTCCGGCGAGGCGAGCAGCCGCGCTGCCAGCTCCCGTTGCGAGTCGCTCGGTTCCTGCTGGTACTCGTTCCCCCAATGCAACGCGACCAGCACGACGTCGGCGCCGGCCCGGCGGGCCTCGGCCGCATCGGCCAGGATCTGGTCCGCATCGATGAGCTGGACAATCCACGGCCGATCGGCCGGTCGCACGAACCCGTTGAGGCCGTAGGTGTAGCTGAGCAGCGCAATCCTGGCGCCGGCCGCGTGCAGCGTCATGATCCGGCCGGCCTCGGACACGGTCCGCGCCGAGCCGGCGTGGCCGAGCCCGGCGGAGTCGAGCGCAGCGAGCGTGCGCCGAACCCCGGACACCCCCCCGTCCAAGGTGTGGTTGGACGCGGTCGTGCAGGCGTCGTAGCCGGCCCAGGCCAGGTCCGGCGCGATCCGCGGTGGCACGCTGAAGATCGGGTACCCGCTGAACGGGCCGCCAGGCGGCCCGAGCGGAGTCTCCAGGTGGCAGATCGCCAGATCCGCAGTCCTGACCGCGGGCCGCACGCCGGCCAGCAATGGCCGGAAGTCGAAGCCCGCACGGCCGGCCGCCTGCGCATCCCGCCGCGCCTGACTCCACAGCGTGCTGTGCAGCAGCACGTCACCGGACATGACCACGGTGAACCGTCGCAACGGAGCGGACGCACGAGCCATCGCGACCGTCGGATCGAACGCCGTGACCATGACGCTGTCCGTCCGCGCCGCGACGGTCCGCCCGGACGGGTGGTAGCTCTGGGCCGGGCCGGTGCCGATCGGTGGATCTGGTCGCGGCAGCGGATCAGCACCGGTCAGCGCACCGGCGAGCACGGCCGCGGCTACCCCCGCTCCGAGCCCGATCGAGATCAACCGCACGCCGCACCACACCCGGCGACTAGGGCACCGGCTCCGCCCACGCGGCCCGCCGCAGCGGGGACAGCCAGGCCAGCAGCAGCGCCACCACCAGCGCACAGGCGCCCGCAAAGGTGCCGGCACGAGGGCCGTACGCGGCGCCGACGACGCCACCGAGCAGTCCGCCGACCGTCCAGCCCACGCCCCAGGCCAGCATCCGGCCGGTGACGTTGACCCGGCTCAGCAGGTGCTCGGGGATGACCTGCTGGCGGTAGGTGATGCCGTTGATGACCACGAGCATGTAGGCGGCCGCCCAGCAGCCCAGCAGCACCGTTGCCAGCCACCAAGTCGGCGCTAGCGCAAAACTGATGCCGAACGTGGCCGATACCGGGAGTCCGAACAGGACAACCCGGACCGCGCCGAACCGGCGCGCCATCCGGCCGACCAGCATCGCCGCCGCGAGCCCGCCCAGCGCGTGCACGCTGAACATCAGACCAAATCGTGGGTCGCCCTGGACCACGCCGAGCGCCTTGTCCAGAAACGGTACGAACTGCCCGACGACCGCGCCGCCGGCCACCGACTGCAGCGTGCCGACTAACGTCATCGGCCGGATCGTCGGGTGTCGCCACAGGTAGCGCAGGCCGTCCGCGATCTCGGTCCGCAGCACGCGCGGGGTCAGCGCGGCCGCGGTACGGTCCGGGTCGGACAGCGGACGGAGGATGGAGCGGACGAACAGCGCGGAGGCCGCCGCGCTGATCGCGGACAGGGCGAGCACGCTGGATGGATGGATCACCGCGATCAGCAGCCCGGTCAGGCTGGGCACTGCGATCTCGAGCACCGAGCCGGTGCCCATCACGGCACCGTTCGCCGCGGCGATCCGGTCCCGCCCGACCAGTGTGGGCAGTGCGCCGAAGTTCGCGGCGTCGAAGAACACGAACAGGGTGGCGCCGAGCGCGCCGACCGCCATCACGTGCGGCAGGGTCAGGGCGCCGAACGCGGCGGCCAGCGGCACCGAGGCAAGCACGACCGCGTTCAGCAGATCGGCGCGCACCATGATCCGGCGCCGGTCCAGCCGGTCGGCGAGGGCGCCTGCCACCAGGCCGAACAACAGATAAGGCACCGCCTCCAGCGCCACCAGCAGGCCGGCCGCGAACGACGACTTGCCGCTGAGCTGGTAGACCAGGACCGGCAGGGCGAAGAACGTCATCGCAGCGCCGGCCAGCGAGACGGCTCGGGCGGACCAGTAGCGGCGGAAGTCCCGGTCGTCACGCAACCGCGCCGGCACCACTGTCGCCGACGCGTTGCTGTTGACCGTTGCCGTCATCCCCGCACACTCACCGCGGGCCAGCGTACATGATCAACGTGTCCGCGGCTTGGGCGGCCTGCCTGGTCGCCGATCGGTGACGGCGTGCCGAGGCTAGAACAGGACCGAGCAGAACCGGCCGCACTCGGTGAACCCGACCCGCTTGTACGCGGCACGAGCGGCCAGGTTGTAGTCGTTCACGTACAGGCTGACCACCGGCGCGATATCGCCGACGACGAGATCGAGCACCGTGGCCAGCCCGGCCACCGACAGCCCGCGGCCGCGCATCACCGGGTTGACCCACACGCCTTGCAGCTGGCACACGCGCGGGGTCACCGCTCCGACCTCAGTCTTGAAGATGACGCGCTCGCCGTCGATTCGGGCCAGCGCCCGCCCGGTCGCGATGAGCTCGCGAATGCGCGCTCGGTAGAGCGTCCCGCCATCACCGACCAGCGGGGATACCCCGACCTCCTCGGTGAACATCGCCACGCAGGCCGGGACGAGGGTCTCCAACTCGTCGAGCCGGACACGCCGAACCCGGTGGTCGCGCGGGACGGTTCGCGGCGCCGGCCGGTTGGTAGCCATCACCGGCTGCTGGGCCCGGATCGCCCGCGGCGGACCCCAATGCGGCGCCAGCAGCGACCACAGCGGACCCACCTGCTCGGCCGGACCGACGATGGACGAGCACCGCCGCCCCTGCCGGCGGCACCGGTCGGCGAACGCCTCGATCGCGGCCGGGCCGGCCTCCACCGGCACGAGGTTCGCACCGGCGTAGCACAGCGACTCGAGCGGCCCCTCGGCCGGGTAGCCCCAGATCTCCGCGCCCAGTCGCCACGGATCAAGGCCGGTGGTATGCAGCCGGGCGCCGACGAAGCAGTTCGCGATCGGATCACGGGCGATGACGTCGAACGCCTCGAGGGTGTCCCGAGCGTCGAGAAGGCGGACGGCCGCGGTGCCGAGCACAACTTCACAGTACGGGGCAAACGGTCCTGTTTGGATCCCTCTCCGGCAAGATCGCCAGATTCATGATCGGTCGATAGCGAATGCACAGGTCAGCGCGGCAGCCGAGGATGGAAACGGGGATCTCGGGGAGTTTCGCCGGGCTAGAAGTCGTCGAGCGACTTCCCGGACAGCCGGACCGCCTCTTCGATCAGCGTCTCCACGATCCGCGACTCCGGCACGGTCTTGATGACCTGACCCTTGACGAAGATCTGACCCTTCCCATTGCCCGAGGCCACGCCGAGGTCGGCCTCTCTGGCCTCGCCCGGTCCGTTGACCACGCAGCCCATCACCGCGACCCGGATCGGGATATCCATCCCGTCCAGTGCCGCGTGCACCTGGTCGGCGAGCTTGTACACGTCGACCTGGGCACGACCGCAGGAGGGGCAGGACACGATCTCCAGCCCGCGCTCCTTGAGCCCGAGCGACTCCAGGATCTGCAGGCCGACCTTGACCTCCTCCACCGGCGGCGCGGACAGCGACACCCGGATCGTGTCGCCGATCCCCTCGGCCAGTAGCGCACCGAACGCGACCGCGGACTTGATGGTGCCCTGGAACGTGGGCCCGGCTTCGGTAACCCCGAGGTGCAGCGGGTAGTCGCAGGCCTCGGCCAGCAGCCGGTATGCGTTGATCATGACAACCGGGTCATGGTGCTTGACCGAGATCTTGATCTCCCGGAACCCGTGCTCCTCGAACAGCGAGCACTCCCACAGCGCGGACTCGACCAGCGCCTCCGGGGTCGCCTTGCCGTATTTGGACAGCAGCCGCGGATCCAACGAGCCCGCGTTCACGCCGATCCGGATCGGCACCCCGGCGTCCCCGGCCGCCTTCGCGATCTCGGCGACCTTGTCGTCGAACTGCTTGATGTTGCCCGGATTCACCCGGACCGCAGCGCAGCCGGCGTCGATCGCGGCAAATACGTACCGCGGCTGGAAGTGAATGTCCGCGATCACGGGGATCTGCGACTTCTGCGCGATCACCGGCAGCGCGTCCGCGTCGTCCTGGCTGGGCACCGCGACCCGGACGATCTGGCAGCCGGACGCGGTCAGCTCGGCAATCTGCTGCAGGGTCGCGTTGATGTCCGCGGTCACCGTGGTCGTCATGGACTGCACCGAGACCGGAGCGTCGCCACCGACCGGGACACTTCCGACGTTGATCTGCCGTGACTTCCGTCGCTCGGCAAGAGGCTTGATCGGTATGGCAGGCATTCCGAGATTGACGGACATTCGAACGTTAAGCCACCTTCGTCAGGTCGGGAGCTTGACCGGGTTGATCAGATCGGCCGCCGCGAGTAGCGCGGTCAGCGTGATGAGCAGCACCACAAAGACGTACGCGATCGGGATCGCCTTGCTCGGGTCGATGTGCCCCGGATCCGGTCGGCGCAACAGCCGGTAGATCAGCGCGCGACCGCGCTCGAGCAAGAGCAGGAAGATGTGGCCGCCGTCCAGCGGCGGGAGCGGCAGCAGATTGAAGATCCCGATGAAGACATTCAGCAACGCCATCATGACCAGGAACTGGGTGATCCGGGACCCGGCCGGCGCCTGGTCGGACGCAAGCGTGTCGCCGGAGAGCCGGGCAATGCCGACAACCCCCACCAGGCCTTCGGGATCGCGCTGGCCGCCGAAGAACGTCGCGTCGATGACGTTGCCGATCCCGGCCGGAATCCGGCCCAGGGCAACTCCGGTCAGCCGCACCGCCTCGCCGATCGTGGAGGCCGAGTAGCCGAATGCGCCGGCCGGGCTGAGCTTGTACGTCTCAGGCTGCGAGGACGCGCCGAGATAGCCTCGCCGTTCGGCCGACCCGCTGGCGCCGGCGGGGGTCGACCGGGTCACCAGGTGCGGGTGCAGCGTGACCAAGGTGCCGTCACGGTCCACTACCAGCGTGACGGTCTGGTCGGGGGCCGCTCTGACCCGGTTGACCAGGTCGCGCCAGCCGGTGACCTCGACCCCGTTGATGGACACCACCCGATCGCCGGCCCGCAGTCCGGCGAGCGCAGCGGGCGAGGCTGGTGCGCCCGGAGCGCACCCGTCGGAGCTCACCTGGGCCACGCACGGCGACACCGTGCCGATCGTCAGCGTCTCCCGGTGCTGATCGGCGAACAAGCCGATGCCGAGCAGTATCACGAACGCGATCAGGAAGTGCATGGCCGAGCCGGACGCCAGCACGATCAGGCGCTTCCACGCCTTCTGCCGGTAGAACGCGCGCGGCCGGTCCTCCGGCGCAACCTCCTCGACATCGGACATTCCGATGATGCGGACGTAACCGCCGGCCGGAATCGCCTTCACGCCGTACTCGGTCTCACCCCGCCGGAACGACCACAGCCGCTTGCCGAACCCGACGAAGAACTCCGTCGCCTTCATGTTGAACAGCTTCGCCGTAGCGAAGTGGCCCGCCTCGTGCAAGACGATCGACAGCAACAGGATCACAACGAAGGCGAGCACGCCCACGACCCACCAGATCATGCGTTGCTACTCCAAGCTGCCGAGGTCCGCCGAGCGATCCTTCCGGTCAGCTCCCGGGCGCGGTTGCGCGCCCACTGTTCGGCGGCGAGCACATCGGCGACTCCGCCCACGTTGACCGGCACGTGTTCGGAGAGTACCTGCTCCACGGTGTCGATGATGGCCGGGAAGGCGAGCCCTCCGGCGAGGAATGCGCTCACGCATTCCTCATTAGCCGCGTTGTACACCGCGGGCGCGGTGCCACCCGCCTTGCCGGCCGCCCTGGCCAGCCGGATCGCCGGGAACGCCTGCTCGTCCAGCGGGAGGAACTCCCAGCTGGACGGTGCCGACCAGGCGCAGGCGGCGGCGATCCCGGGCACCCGGTCCGGCCAGGACAGACCGAGCGCGATCGGCAGCCGCATGTCCGGTGGACTGGCCTGGCAGACGGTGGAGCCGTCCACGAACGTCACCATCGAGTGCACCACCGACTGCGGGTGAACCACGACCTCGATCGAGTCGTACGGGATGTCGAAGAGCAGATGCGCCTCGATCACCTCGAGCGCCTTGTTGACCAGGGTGGCCGAGTTGATCGTGATGACCGGGCCCATCTCCCAGGTCGGGTGCGCCAGCGCCTGCTCCGGTGTGACATCCGACAGCTCCTCGCGGCGGCGGCCGCGGAACGGCCCGCCGGACGCGGTGATCACGAGCTTGGCCACCTCGGCATGCGTGCCCGCTCGCAGGCACTGCGCCAGCGCCGAGTGCTCGGAGTCCACCGGCACGATCTGACCGGCGGCGGCAACGGCCTTGACCAGTGGCGCGCCGGCGATCAGTGACTCCTTGTTGGCCAGCGCGAGGATTCGGCCGGCCCGCAGCGCGGCCAGCGTCGGCGCCAGCCCGATCGACCCGGTGATGCCGTTGAGCACGACGTCGCACGGCCATCCGGCCACCTCGGTGCCCGCATCCGGGCCGGCGATGATCTTCGGGATCGGGTACTCCCCCCGGGCGTAGCCGCGCCGCTGTGCCTGCGCGTACAGCGCGAGCTGCAGGTCGGACACCGCGCTCGAGCGGGCGACCGCGATCACTTCCGGCCGCAGCTCGAGCGCCTGCTCGGCGAGCAGGTCCACGTTGCCGCCCCCGGCCGCCAGCCCGGTCACCCGGAACCGGTCCGGGTGTCCGCGCACGACATCCACCGCCTGGGTCCCGATCGATCCGGTCGAGCCCAGAATGACGACGTCGCGTACGCTCACGCCGGCCATTCTCCCAGCCCGCGCTCGCACCGCCACATCGAGCCGGGCCCCTAGTCGGCAGCGATCATCACCGGCGGTCTGTGCCGACAATCCGCCCAAATTGGGTGATCGACTGCACAGGCCGCCGGTAATGATCTACTTGAGGCCGGGGCGACTGGCTACACCAGCGCCTCAGCGGGCTCGGGATGGGGTTGGGACGCGCGGGCCGGTGCGGGAGTGGTGCTTTCCTCGCGGAGGCCGAATCGGCGCCAGAAGCGGCCGAGCGGGGCGGGCGCGTACCAGTTGACCCGGCCGAGCAGCCGCATCGTGGCCGGTACCAGCAGGGCGCGGATCACGGTGGCGTCCAGGATGATCGCGACCGCCATGCCGACGCCGATCATCTTGATCATCGCGACGTTCGACGTGGAGAACGCGCCGATCACAACCACCAGCAGGAGCGCGGCACCGGTGATGATCCGGCCGCTGCGCTGCATACCGGTGGCCACCGCCGCAGTGTTGTCGCCGGTCGCGTCCCACTGCTCCCTGATCCGCGAGAGCAGGAACACCTCGTAGTCCATCGACAGGCCGAACAGGATCGCAAGCATCAACACCAGGTTCCCTGGCGCGAGCGTACCGGTGGCGGTGAATCCGAGCAGGTCGGACAGGTGTCCCTCCTGGAAGATCCAGACCACTACGCCGAACGACGCGGCCAGCGACAGCGTGTTCATGATGACTGCCTTGACCGGCAGCACTACCGAGCCGAACGCGAGGAACAGCAGAACCAGGGTGGCCGAGATCGCCACCAGCGCGGCCCACGGCAGCATCCGGCCGATCCCGCCGAGCTGGTCGATGATCTGGGCGGTCGGACCGCCGACGAACACGTCGGCACCCGCCGGATCGGGCAGCGCGCGGATGTCGTGCACCAGGTCCTGCGCCTGCGTAGATGCCCACTGCGCCTGGTACCCGACGCCGAGCACGGTGGTGTCGCCGCGCTGGCCGACCACCTCGGCCGAGGTCACGCCCGGCACCGCTCGGACCGCGTCCAGGAAGCCAGGCACGCCGGCCTGGTTCCCCGTCACCACGACGTCGATGGGTGTGGTGGCGTTCGCCGGGAAGTCCTGCTCCAACGTGGTGCTGGCAATCCGGCTGGCGGCGTTCTC
>DATFRM010000104.1:0-9834 GCA_035263265.1 Actinomycetes bacterium | reverse complement strand
TGACGGCGTTCTGCTCCAGGAGCCAGCGGATGGGCCGGATCTCGAAGATGCGCTTGGGTTCGGGCGACGGCACCACCCGCCGCCAGTAGTCGCCATCCGGCTTGAACGCCCAGCCCTTCTCCTCGGCCAGCGCGTCGGCCTGGGCCTTGTCGTAGACGGGTCCGACGAACTTGGTCGGATCCTTGAACGCCGGATCGGACGGGTCGACCTCGATCATCGTGAGGATCGTCGCGAACGGCACCTCGAACGGCAGGATGTTGCCCAGCTCCTGCTCGAGCACGTAACCGATCATGCCCTCGGTCTGCGCGCCGAGGACGTCGAGCGGATATGCCTCGACCTCCGGGTAGGCGGCGGCCTGCAGCGCCAGCAACCCCACCTGCGGCCCGTTTCCGTGCGAGAGCACCAGTTGGTGGCTGCGCGCCACCGCCGCGAGCGCCGGCGCGGCCGTCCGCACGTTTCCGCGCTGCACGTCTGCGGTCATCGGCTCGCCCCGCTTCAGCAGCGCGTTGCCGCCCAGAGCCACGACCACTCTCATCGGAGTCTCCGATCAATCGCCAAGTGTGGCCACCATGACCGCTTTGATGGTGTGCATCCGGTTCTCGGCCTGATCGAAGACGATCGAACGCTTCGACTCGAAGACCTCGTCGGTGACCTCGAGTCCGTCCATCCCGTGCTGCTCGAAGATTTCCTCGCCGACCTTGGTCTCGCGATTGTGGAAGGCCGGCAGACAGTGCATGAACTTGACGTTGGGATTCCCGGTCCGGCGGACCACATCCGCGTTCACCTGGTAGGGCCGCAGCAACTCGATCCGCTCCTCCCAGACGCTCTTGGCCTCGCCCATCGAGACCCACACGTCGGTGTAGAGGTAGTCGACGCCGGCCACGCCCTTGTCCACGTCATCGGTGAGGGTCAGCCGGGCGCCGGTCCCGGCCGCTATCTCGCGGGCCGCATCGACCAGATCCTCATGCGGCCACAGGTGCTGGGGAGCGCACAGCCGGATGTCCATCCCGTACTTGCAGCCCGCGATCATGAGCGAGTTGCCCATGTTGTTGCGGGCGTCGCCGAGATAGCAGTACGCGATCTCGCCCAGGTGCTTGTCGCTGTGCTCGGTCATGGTGAGCACGTCGGCCAGGGTCTGGGTGGGGTGGAACTCGTCGGTCAGCCCGTTCCATACCGGAACGCCGGCGTACTCGCCGAGGATCTCGACGGTTTCCTGTGAGAAGCCGCGGTACTCGATCCCGTCGAACGTGCGGCCGAGCACCCGTGCGGTGTCCTTCATGGACTCCTTGTGACCGATCTGGGATCCGCTTGGCTCGAGGTACGTGACGTGCGCGCCCTGGTCGTGCGCCGCGACCTCGAACGCGGTCCGGGTGCGGGTGGAGGTCTTCTCGAAGATCAGAGCGATGTTCTTGCCGGCTAGGCGCGGTTGCTCGTAGCCGCCGTACTTGGCGGCCTTCAGTTTCGCGGAGAGCTTTAGGAGGAACCGCAGCTCGTCTGGGGTGAAGTCGAGCTCCTTGAGGTAACTCCGGTTACGCAGGTTGAACGCCATAGCGATGGTCCTCTTTCAAATCCCGGACAGGGCCGGCTCGGTGTGCGTGGGAATACTGCGGTGCTCGCGCCGCCGGATGACGAACTTGATCAACTCCTCCACTACCACCAGGGTGAGGGCGAACCCGATGCAGATCAGCCATTGGCCGAAGGTCAGCTGCACGGTGTTGAAGATCTCCTGCAGGATGCCGATAGAGGTGACGGCGACGATCGCCAGCAGCGCGATGCCGTACCGGCGCAGCTGTGTGATGTCCGGGATCTGGTCCCGACTGAAGATCGTGTTGTGCTGGTCGCGCGCCAGCAGGCCGGCCGCGACGTGGAACAGCGACAGTGTCGTGAGCAGCATGGTCGACCCGACCGCCGGTCCCCAGTTCGTCTCACCGATCTGGTAAGCGACCAGACCACCGATGGTCATGACGAAGCCGATCGTGCACAGCCGCACCCAGTCCCTGGCCGACAGCACCGGCGCGCCGACCGGGCGGGGCGGCCGCGCCATTGGGTCGCCGACCGGCTTGTCGAAGCCGAGCGCGATGGCGATCGGGATGTCGATGACCATGTTCAGCCACAGGATCTGCAGCGGGTTGAGCGGTACGCCGCCCGCGATGTTGAAGATGCCGGCCCCCAGGAACACGGCGATGTAAGCCACCAGGGTCGACATCTGGAACCTGAGGTACTTGAGCAGGTTGTCGTAGAGGACCCGGCCGTAATCCACCGCGTTCACGATCGTGGCGAAGTTGTCGTCGGTGAGGATCATGACCGCGGCTTCCTTGGAAACCTCGGTCCCGGTGATCCCCATCGCGACTCCGATATCGGCGGTCTTGAGCGCGGGAGCGTCGTTGACCCCGTCGCCGGTCATCGCCACGACGTTGTTGGATCGCTTGAGCATCTGTACCAGGCGGACCTTGTCCTCCGGGGCCACCCGAGCGATGACACCGATCTGGGGCAGCTGCTCGAGGAGTTCGTCGTCGTTCATCGCCGCGAAGGTCGCGCCGGTGATGGCTCGGCCCTCGATGCCGAGTTCGGCGGCGATCGCGGCCGCGGTCGTGGCGTGATCTCCGGTGATCATCCGAACCCGGATGCCGGCGCCCCTGCACTCGGCGATCGCGGCCTTAGCCTCGGGTCGTGGCGGATCGACGATCCCGACCATCGCAAGCAGGGTGAGGTCCTGCACGAGAGCAACCAGGTCGCCGTCCGGATTGAAGGACGCGGAATCGAAGTCGCGTTCGGCCACCACCATGACCCGCTCGCCGTTCTCCGCCAACCGGTCGTTGGCGTCCAGCGCCAGCGAGCGGTTGGCGTCGGTGACCGGGATCACGCTGCCGTCCGGGGCCCGGTAGGACCCGCCCCGCGAGATCAGCACGTCCGGCGCTCCCTTGACGTAGCAGCGAATGACCCGGTCGCCGGCCGAATTGGTCATCTCGTGGAACGTCGCCATGAACTTGTACTCGGAGTCGAACGGCACTTCAGCGATCCGCGGGTAGCTCCGTCGGGTTTCGTCGATGTCCAGGCCACCCTTGGCCGCGAGCACGATCAGCGCGCCCTCGGTCGGGTCACCAATCAGCTTTTCGCCGTCCAGTACCGCGTCCGCGCACAGGATCATCGGCAGCAGGTACGGATCGAGATCCAGGTGTGACCCGCCGACGTGCTTGATCTCACCTTCCGTTCGGTAGCCCTCGCCGGTGACCGAGAACCGGTTCTGCCCGGGTATCGCCAGTTCCCTAGCGGTCATCTTGTTGAGCGTGAGGGTCCCGGTTTTGTCCGAGCAGATCGCCGAGGTGGAGCCCAGCGTCTCCACCGCCGGCAGTCGCTTGACGATCGCATGGCGGCGCGCGATCTCGCGGGTGCCGATGGACAGCAGTGCGGTGACCACCGCGGGCAACCCGGTGGGGATCGCGGCCACCGCCAGCGCCACGCCGGTGATGAACAGCGTGTCCAGCGACTGACCGCGGGCCAGTCCGATCAGTATGACGAGCGCAAGCGCGATCCCGGCGATCATCGCGATGATCTTCGACAGGCCGTCGAGTTGCTTCTGCAACGGAGTCTTGTCGGCCTCGGTCTTGGCCAGCATGTCGGCGATATGGCCGATCTCGGTGCCCATTCCGGTAGCGGTGACGATCATCTCGCCGCGGCCGCGGGTGACGGACGTGTTCATGTAGGCCATGCAGGTGCGGTCCCCGAGTGGTACGTCCGCCCCTGGGACCGGCTCGGTTGCCTTGGCAACCGGCAGGCTCTCTCCGGTCAGGGCGGCTTCCTCGATCTCGAGCGTGGCGGCGAGCGTGATCCGGCCGTCCGCCGGGACCCGGTTGCCCGCCTCCATCAGCACGATGTCGCCGGGCACCAGTTCCTCGGCGTCGATCTCGAATGCCTGCCCGTCGCGCCGGACCCGGGCCACCGTCTTCATCATGGCCGCCAGCGCCTTGACGCTCTCCTCGGCCTTGGCCTCCTGGCGGAGCCCGATGATCGCGTTGAACAACGTCAGCCCGGCGAGGACGATCGCCGTTCCGACGTCTCCGGTGACGACCAGCGTGATCGCCGCCGCTGCCAGCAGGATGATCTGCATGAAGTCCCGGTACTGGCGGACGAACGCCTGGAACCCCGACTCCTTCTTCCCGCCGGCCAGCCGGTTCGGGCCGTACGATTCCAGCCGCCGGTGCGCCTCGTCGGCGCTCAGGCCACGTTCCACCTCGACGCCGAGCTCACGAGCCACTTCGGCTACCGGCGATCCGTGCCAGCGCGCCGGGCCGCTCATGTCACCGCCCTCACGTACCTGCTCAGTCGCGATCGTCACATCGCCCTCCACCCGTCCAAGCGAATAAGCCGGCACGTCGCCCACCACTGCGGACCGTCGCCGCGAATTGCCGCGATGATTCTGCGGCCCGGCCGGGTGACATACCTCACCCGTTGTGGGTGGTCTTTCGCGGACCTGTAGCACCCGCTCGCCGGTCTCGGTCATGTACCGCGGCAACCAGGTCACCGGTGCGGCTGACCAGCCGACCCGGGGGCGCCGGCGATGGCGCGACTGCTGCCGAGGCCGGGCGTTTCACCCGTTCGGGATGAGGTGGAATCCGGGCTTGGCCGCGATGCTGTGCGGTAATCCGGACCGGACCAGGGAGGCGCTTCGCGACAGCCAACCAGTACCAGCCGAGTTGATCCGCGAAGCCCACCGCGCGCGAGTGTCGAGCGGGTCCCGCCGGAGATCGTGGGCGTGGCCGTGCTGGGGCTGCACAACATCGCGGTGCACCGGATGCTGCCCGAGCCGGCCGACGCCGCGCTGAACCTGCTAACCGCGGCCGGCCTCATGGGCTTCGCCCGACGGGCCGGGTGCGAACCGGAGGATCTCGGCACCGGGAGAGTGGACGTGAACGCCGGCCTCCGCCTGGGGCTGGGCGCCTCGGCGGTCTGCGTCGCCGCCGTCGGAGTCCTCGCGGCGGTGCCGGCGACCCGGCAGTGGTTCGACGATCAGCGTCTGGCCGATCACAACCGAGACGAGTTCACGTACCACCTCGTGCGCATCCCGTTGGCCACCGCCCTCGCCGAGGAGCTCCAGTTCCGCAGCGCCCTGCTCGCGCTGCTGCGGCAGCGCCGGTCGCAGCGTGCCGCCGTCGCCTGGACCTCGGCACTGTTCGGCGTCTGGCACGTCCTGCCCGCCATCGATCAGTACCGCAACCATCCGGCCGGCGCGGCGGCGGCATACACCCGGCGCCGCGAGCTGGCCGCGGTCGCCGCGACCGCGGGGGCGACGGCTGGCGCGGGCGTGGCCTTCGCCTGGCTGCGGCTGCGGTCCCGCAGTGTCCTGGCCCCGGTACTGGCACACGCCGCCCTCAACATCTCCGCGTACCTGGCCGGGCGGTGGGTTAGCCGGGCCGCGCGCGCGGAATCGGACCCGCAGTGACCGGGCCAGCGACTGGGCCGGCCCGGCGGCGGACTTTGTTCACCCGCTGGCGGGAACAAACGCATCCGGACGACGCGGCGGCGATCTACGGCACGATCGTAACCACAGCGGTAATCGGGGCCACCAGCTCCAAGTCGGCGCAAACGGTATTGGAGTTGGCCGTCGGAACACTTCTGGTGTTCTGGCTGGCACACGTGTACGCCATGGCTCTGGCTCGCCATTTGCAGGGAGCCCGGCTGCACTGGTCGGCGATCAGCCATGCCATGGCCGAGGAGCGACCGATGCTCGAGGCGCCGATCCCTTCGCTCGTAGTGCTCCTGCTGGGCGCGGTCGGCGTGCTCGATGACCGCCTCGCGGTGACTGTGGCGCTGCTGGTGGGAGTCGGCCAGCTCGTCGGCTGGGGCATCGCCTACGCCCGCAGCCAGGACTGGGGGTGGCCGATGGCCCTCGCGGCCGGCGTGGTCAACGGCATGTTCGGGTTGGCCGTGGTCATCCTGGAGGTTGCCCTGCACTGATCAGCCGGCTGGGCCGGATTACCAGGTCCGATCAGAAAACACCGCACCTGTAGCACGGCGTAGCACAAGGTGCTACGCTGCCGCCATGCCTGCACAGCCCGAAATCACCCAAAGAGACCTGCGTCAGCGCTCCAAGGAGATCATGGATGCGGTCGAGAGCGGGCAATCTTTCACCGTCACCAGGGACGGTCACAAGATCGGTGAGCTGATACCCCTTCGCCGCAGGCGCACCTTCGTCCCGCGCAGCGAGTTCGCTGCCATGTCCCGTGGCGCTCCGTCGATTGATCTCGACGCGTTCCGCGCAGATCAAGAACATACAGAAATTGCGGACCTGGACGATCCGTATGAACGCTGAGCGGCACCAGGGCCTGCTGGATACCAACATCCTCGTACTGCGGAGATGGATCGACCCGTCGGAGCTGCCGGGCGAAATGGCGATCAGCGCGATTACGCTGGCGGAGCTGTCGGCCGGCCCCCACCAGGTTCGACAAAACCACGAGCAGGACTGGTATGACGAGCACACCGAACGTGCTCGCCGGCTCGACGTCCTGCAACGGGCGGAAAACGAGTTCGATCCGATTCCATTCGGCGCCGAGGCCGCCAGAGTCTACGGTCGGCTAGCCGCTGCAGTGGTAAGCGCTGGGCGGAAGCCACGGAGCAGGGCGCTCGACCTGATGATCGCGGCGACGGCAGTTGCCGAAGGCTTGCCGTTGTTCACTACGAATCCCGATGACTTCAGCAGACTCGGGCGGATCGTCTCCATCGTGCCGGTCACTCGGCCCCTTGTGCCGCAGGAGCGCTGAGCACCTGCGCGGTCCTGGCAGGATGTCCGGGTGAATCTCGACTCCGGGGCCGGGCTGCTACACCGGCTGACCTCATACGCGCCGGACCGGGACTGGGACGTCCGACTGGATGATCCGCGGCTTCGTCACGACCTAGTCCAGAACGATCCCGCGACCCAGCCGCCCCAGCTCAAGACGTATCCGAGCGGCCTGCCGATGGTGGACCTGCCGCGTGACTTCGCCGACCCGGGTGCATCGACCACGGCCGTGCTCGCCGGTGCCACATTTCCGGTGCAGCCCCTGGATGCGGCGCAGCTGGGCCGGGTGCTCTTTCTGGGCGCCGGCATCGTCCGCACCAGCGAGCGACGAGGGCGCCCGTTTCTGTTCCGCGCCTCCGGGTCAGCCGGGGCGCGATTCCCGTTGGAGGTCTACGCCAGCACCCGTGGGGTCACCGGTGTGCCGGATGGCGTGCACTGGTATGACGCGGCCCGGCACAAGCTCCTCCAGGTCGGGCCCCCGGCCCACGGAGCGGCTACCACGCTGATCGTGACCGGCATTCCGTGGCGGTCCGGCTGGCGTTATGCGGAGCGTGGCTGGCGGCATCTCTATTGGGACGCCGGGACTCTGCTCTCCCAGCTCCAGGCGGCTGTCGCGTCGGCCGGCTACGCCCCGCGGCTACGCTCGCTGTTTCCCGACCAGGCCGTTCGGCAACTCGTGGGCGCCGACGGGATCCACGAGTATCCGCTGAGCTTGCTCTCCTTCGGTGATGGTGAGCCGGCGATCACGGCCGCCGGGACGACCGCACGTGGCGAGCTTCCCCTGGTCGAGTTGCCACTCTGTACCGACGCGCAGCGCGCCGGCGAGCGGGGCGAGCTCGGCGAACCCTGGCCGGACGGCGCCGCGCTGCCGGACGTGCCGCCGTCTCCGTCCCTCGACGAGGTGGTGCGCCGGCGCGGTTCGCAGCGGCTGATGGATCGGTCTCGGACCTTGCCGCGCGACCTGCTGGAGTGGCCGATGGCGGCGTCCATGCGGGGCATCAAGGTGCCGCACTGGATCGCCGTCCACGGTGTCGACGACATACCGCCCGGGCTCTACCGGTGGCCGGACCTGGCGAAGCCCCTACGGTCGGGAGACCTTCGCGACGAACTGCTGCGGATCTGCCTGGATCAGTACCTCGCCGCTGACGCGTCGTACGTCGCGATCTCGGCCGCGTCGCTTTCCAGCCTGGACGACCGCACCTACCGGGATGCCCAGCTAGCCGCCGGGCTCGTCGAGGGCCGGCTGCACCTGGCGGCGTACGCCCTGGGCGCGAGTGCGACCGGGATGACATTCCTTGACTCGGAGATCCCGGCCCTACTGGGCGAGCCGGACATGCTGGCGGCGTTGCTGTTCACCTGCGTTGGCGTCCCGGAGTACACATCGCGCCCGGGCGGCGGGCCGGGCGCTCCGGTCCACATCGGCTCGATCACGCCTCGGCTCGGCTGACAGCCATCTCCTCGAGCCGCTGGGCCGCGGCCCGGGTCTGTTCGTCGGCCGGGAAGAAGCATTCGATCCGCAGTTCCTGGACGGTGACGTCCTGCGGGGTGCCGAGCGTGGTCACCGTGGAGAAGAACTCGAACCGTTGGCCATCCTTGGCAAAGCACACCGGGATCACCGGTACGAGCGGCACCGTCGGGTCGACCGTGCGCAGGGACGCCGGAACGCCGGGGTAGGCGAGAACTTCGGCAAGCAGCCGCTGCGCCCGCTCGTCTGCGACTCCACCGATCGCTTCGCGGTGCACTCGGGCCACGAGCGCTCCGGCCACGTCGGGCCAGTTCGACACATGTGACCGCACCCCGTCTGGGTGGAACATCATCCGCAGCACATTTCCGGAGCTCGCGGGTTCGCGCCCATCGAGCAGGAATCCGAAGAAACGTGCGGCCGCGGAGTTGCCGTGAATGATGTCCCAGTCGCGGTTCATCGCGACGGCCGGATAGGGCTCTTGCTGGCGAAGGATCGCGTCCAGCGCCGCCCGGACCGCAGCCAGCACCGGCTCGTCCAGGGTGGACTCCCGGTAGACCGGTGCGTAGCCGGCAGCGAGCAGCATCGTGTTGCGCTCTCGCAACGGCACATCGAGCACGGCGGCGAGCTTGAGCACCATTTCCCGGCTCGGACTCGCCCGCCCGGTCTCGATGAAGCACAGGTGCCGGGTAGACACGGCGGCCTCGGCGGCGAGCGCGAGTTGGCTCAGCCGCCGAGTCTTCCGCCAGTGCTGGATCAGGGTGCCAACAGCCGACATAGGGTCAGTATTCGCTGCTCCACGCCTGAGCCCGGAACGGCGCGTCGAGCGGTGGCTGTGCCACATTGCCGGCGTAGTTGGCCATCGCCGAGATCGCCGTTCCAGTGATCACTTCGAGTACGTGTACGTCGTCGAATCCCTCCGCAGTGAACGCCTTCACGTCGGCGTCCTCGAGGTGGCCGCGCTTGTCAATGATTGTCCGGGCGAGCGCGGACAGTGCCTCGAGTCGCGGCGCGGCAGGTGCCTGGCCGCGGCGGATCGCCTCGACGTCGGCCGGATCGACGCCCTCCTGGATGGCTAGCGTCGAGTGGAAGGCAACGGCCCAGGCGCACCGGTTCGCCACCGCGTTGGTGAGCAGTAATACCTGGCGCTCGGCATCGGTGAGGCTGCCGGTCTGGAACTGCCCGGAGGCGGCTACGAATGCGTTGATCAGGGGTGGGCAGTTCGCCATGGTGGCCGCGAGATTCGGCACCATGCCGACCACCTCCTGCAGCCCCCGCAATGCTTGCCGCGCGCCCTCGGGCGCCGTCTCGGTTGTGTGGATCGGGTACGTGGTCATGGCTAGACCTTGACCGTCGCACCGAGCCAAACCAATTCCCTCCCAGGTAAATCCGCCGCGCCGCCCATCCGAACCGCGACGGGCTCCGAATACCGGTCGATGCGTAGTCGACCGGAAATCGGCGGATCGTCCAGCGGCGAAGGATCTAGCGACATGCGACTCGAGCTAGCCAGCAAGCGGACTCAGGGGCGGCACCGTCGCCGACCAGCACTACGGAGCGAGCAACGCGTTCCGATCCCGGTGCTGGCCATCGTCGCCGC